>JBASTF010000536.1:0-2909 GCA_049274755.1 Rubrivivax sp.
CGCCGGCCAGGCCCTGACCGCGCTGATCCGCGCCGAGCACGACGACCCGCGCCTGGAGCGCGAAGCCCGCGCCATCGGCCAGGAACAGGCGCGCCTGTTGGCCATGGCCAGCCAGTTCACCCGCGCGCTGCAGCAGGCCGACCGCCAGCGCGTCACGCTGGGCTCCACGGGCTTGACGACCTCGGACGTGCGCCTGTGGCTGCAGCAGCATCCGGCCCTGCACGCGCTGCTGGGCGATGCTTTGAGCGTGCCGGTGCGCCCGGTCATGGTCAGCCCGCACGACCTGCTGGACGTGGCCGAGGGCGAGTTCGAACGCGACCGCCCCAGCCCCGATGCCGCCGCCGGCCTGCCCCCGCCAGCCGCCGCCACGGAAGGTGCGCTGGAAACCCTGAGCCTGCCAGCCGAACTCGGCGCGCTGGTCCACCAGTTCGGGCGCTGGCACGCACAGGCAGGCCAGGCCCAAAACCCCACCCGCCCGCTGAGCGACGCCATCCTGGGCGGCCGCTTTGCCCAAGCCGCCTACCGCCTGCAGCTGCTGCCCCTGGTGGGCGACGCGCAGGCGCAAACGCTCAAAGGCCTCACCGGCGACCTGGCCCGCACGCCCTGGGCCTGGGCCTTCGAGCCCCGCCACACCGGCACAGACGACGCCGCCGTGGCCCTCATCAGCGTCGGCACCTTGCGCCCGCTGGACACCGCACCTGACACGAACACCCCATGAGCCACCACCTCGATGACGCGGCCCTGCTGTCGGCCGAACTGCTGGCGCGCCGCTGGCTGCCGCGCCAGCACCCCAAGGTCAAGCGCGCCCTCATCGACGCCGACCTCTGGGCCGCCACGCAAGAGCGCCTGGCCCAGGTCGGCCTGCGCCTGATCGACAACCTCTACGCCGACCACGTCAGCGTCGCCCTGCTGCGCCCGGCCGAGACCGCCGTCTTCGGCGAAGCCGGCCTCAACAGCCACAACAACATCGACCTGCCGCGCGACGCCGTCTCGCTGCTGGTGCTGCTGTGGGCGCTCATCGTGCTGCCCAAGCGCGAACGCCAGGCCGCCCGCGCCGCCAGCATCGACAAGCACGGCGAGGGCGACACCCAGAACGACATGTTCGGCAAGGACAAGCCCGTGCCCACCGCCGCCAGCGTCAGCCCGCTGGTGTCCTACCGCGCGCTGCTGGCCGATTTCGGCGTGCAACTCGGCAAGAAAACGCGCCTGGACACCAACCTCAAGCGCCTCGAAAACCACGGCTTCATCGTCCGCAAGGGCGAGGACATCACCGAAGGTCCGCTGCTCGACTTGCTGCTCGACTACGACGTGCTCGCGCCGCGCATCCTGCAAGGCGCCCTCGGCGACGTGCTGGCCCAGGCCAAGGCACTGCAAGCCAGCCTGCCGCTGGCGCTGACCCAGCCGGCGCTGGCAGAGACCGACGACGGCCCGGAAGACACCGCACCAGAAGAAAACCAAGGCGAGGCCTGACCCCCCATGTTCCACCTGCAAAGCCTCGAACTGCTGCACTGGGATTACTGCCAGCGCCTGACCCTGCCGCTGGACGGCGCCATCATCACCGTGGCCGGCCCCAACGGCTCGGGCAAGACCACCCTGCTCGACGCCATGCGCACCCTGCTCGGCCTGGAATGCTCGGGCGGGCGCAGCTACAAAACCTACGCGCGCCACGCCAACGCCGACTGCGCCTGGCTGCGCGCCACGGTTGACAACCGCCCGCGCAACCGCCAATCGTCCAACCGGCCCTTCGCGCGCTGCCTGCTCTACGCCGACGTCGTCACCCTGGCCTGCCGCATCGACCGCAACGGCGGCGACTGGACGCGCCGCTACACCATGGTCGAAGGCGATGTCAGCATCGAGCAGCTGATCGAGCGCAGCGGCACGGGCGCAGGCAGCGGAAGCAGCATCACCAGTGACAAGGACTGGCTGGGCATCGACAACTGGCGCAAGCGCCTCGAAGGTGCGGGCCTGTCGCGCGCCATCGCCAAGGTGCTGGCCCTCGAACAAGGCCAGACCGACCGCCTGTGCGAGTACTCGCCCAAAGAGCTGCTCAAGCTCGTCTTCGATGTGTTCGGTGACCAGGACGTGCTCGACCGCTACGACGAGGCCCGCAGCCACCAGCGCCAGCTGACGCAGGAAGTCGAAGCCGCCGAGCGCGAGCTCTCGCATGGCCGCGCCCAGCGCGCCGAACTGGAAGTGCGCGTCAACAACCACCGGCAGTACGAGCTCAAATGCCAGGAGCGCGAGCGCCTGGCCACCGAGGTGGTGCCCGTGATGGGCAACCACGAGACGCGCAAGCAGCTTGCCACCAAGCTGCGCGAGCTGCACCGCCAGCGCCTGCAATCGACCGACGACCGCCGCGCCCACGGCCAGGTCAAGGCCGAGTTGCTGCAGCGCCTGCACGAGCAGACCGCCGCGGCCGAACACGTCGAAGCGCTCGAGGCCAAGGTCCGCACCGCCCGCCGTCTGCAGGAAGAAGCCCGCGACGCCGAGCGCCCCATGGAGCTCACCGTCAAGCGCGCCGACGAGCTGCAAGGCCTCGCCGTGGTCGAGGGCGACGCCGCCCAACTCACCACGCGCATTGCCGAGCTCAGCGAACACAAGCAAAAGCTGTCGGCCCAATGGCAGCGCCTCAAGGACCAGCGCGACGACGCCCAGAAGGCCTTGAGCGCCCTCCAGGGCCAGCGCCAGGCCCCGCCGCCACCCGATGTGCTGCGCTTTCGCCGCGTGCTCGACGAGGCCGGCATCCACCACCACCTGATCGCCGACGTCATCGAGATCGCCGACGAGAAATGGCGCGCCGCCGCCGAAGGCGTGCTGCGCGGCAGCCGCTGGGTGGTCGTGCTGGCCCAGCCCGGCCAGGAAGCGCAAGCCATGGCCCTGGCCGAGCGCGAACGCTACCGCCACTACAT
>JBASTF010000537.1:0-4031 GCA_049274755.1 Rubrivivax sp.
GCTGTACGACCCGCGCTGGCCCTGGCATGCGGCAGCGCAGCTGGGTGCGCAGGTGGCGGTGCCGCAGGCCTACTGGCGTTCGCAGCCGCGCGAACTGAAAGACTTGTTCGCAGGCGCGAAGATCGGCATGCGTTAGATCGCTGCTGATGGCCGAGAGCCTGGGCACGACGGCACTGGGCCTGAAGGCCGTGGCCACCAGCGATGTGCTGGCGCTGGCGGTGACGATTCCGCGCAGCGGCTGGCTGGCCGAACGTTTTGGCAGCCGGCCCGTGTTCCCGGCTGCGATGCTGTTCACGCCGTCGTCGCTGGTCTTCCGCAGCCTCAAACCCGACGACGGCGACAATGTCAGCCGCAGCAGCGAACCCCACGACAACGCACCATGAACGAGACAACACCGGAACCTCTGGACGCCGCCACGCAGCAGGCGCTGTGTGGCGTGTCCACCGCCACGCTGACCACCGTGCTGCTGAAACACGGGCTGCGCAACGTCTGGCTGCGTGGCACGCGGCCGCTGGCGCCTGGCCTGCCGCGCATCGTCGGCCGCGCCTTCACGCTGCGCTTCGTGCCGGCGCGTGAAGACCTGGCGACACCGGCCTCGTGGGGCGCGCCGATCAGCACCCGCGCCGCCATCGAAGCAATGCCGGCCGGCTGCATCGCCGTCGTCGGTGCGCTGGGCTGTACCGATGCCGGCATCTTCGGCGACATCCTCTGCGCACGCATGGCGCAGCGTGGGGTTGCGGCCCTGGTCAGCGACGGTGTCGTGCGCGATGTCGCCGGTGTGCTGGGCACCGGCCTGCCGGTGTGGTGCCAGGGCACGGCGGCGCCGCCCTCGGTGGCCGGGCTCACCTTTGTCGGCTGGCAGCAGCCCATCGATTGCGGCGGCGTCGCGGTGTTCCCGAACGACGTCATCGTCGTCGACCAGGACGGCGCGGTGCTGATCCCGGCGGCGATGCTGGCCGCGGTGGTGAGCGCCGCCGTCGAGCAGGAACGGCTGGAGGCCTGGATCATGCTGCAGGTGGAGCAGGGTGCCGCGCTGCCCGGCCTGTACCCGCCGAACGACGAGAACAAGGCACGCTACCAGGCCTGGGTGCAGGCGCAGCGCTGATGGACAACAACAACGACAAGCCGCAGGGCATGAAAAAGGGGCTCACCAGCTATGGTGACGCCGGCTTCTCGCTGTTCCTGCGCAAGGCCTTCATCAAGGGCGCGGGCTACAGCGATGCAGCGCTGGAGCGGCCGGTCATCGGCATCACCACCACCGGCAGCGGCTACAACCCCTGCCACGGCAACATGCCGCAACTGCTGGAAGCGGTGCAGCGTGGCGTGATGCTGGCCGGCGGCCTGCCGGTGCCGTTCCCGACGATCTCGGTGCACGAGAGTTTTGCGCACCCGACCTCGATGTTCCTGCGCAACCTGATGGCGATGGACACCGAGGAGATGCTGCGTGCGCAGCCGATGGATGCCGTGGTGCTGATCGGCGGCTGCGACAAGACGGTGCCCGCGCAGCTGATGGGCGCGGCCTCGGCCGGCGTGCCGGCCATCCAGCTCGTCACCGGTTCGATGTTGACCGGCAGCCATCGCGGCCAGACCGTGGGCGCCTGCACCGACTGCCGGCGTTTCTGGGGTGCCTTCCGCGCCGGGCAGATCGACGACACCGAGATCCAGCAGGTCAACGACCAGTTGGTGGCCAGCGTCGGCACCTGCAGCGTGATGGGCACGGCCAGCACGATGGCCTGCATCGCCGAAGCGCTGGGCATCGCGCTGCCGGGTTCGGCCAGCCCGCCGGCAACGACCTCGGAGCGCCTGCGCATCGCCGAGGCCAGCGGCGCGCAGGCTGTGCAGCTGGCGAAGGCGAAGCTGACGCCGGACCGCATCCTCACGCCGCAGGCCTTCGAAAACGCGCTGCGTGTGCTGCTGGCCATCGGCGGCAGCACCAATGCCATCGTGCACCTGGCGGCCATCGCCGGCCGGCTGGGGCTGGACCTGGACCTGCAGACGCTGGACCGCATGGGCCGCGAAACGCCGGTGCTGCTGGACCTGAAGCCCTCGGGCCAGCACTACATGGAAGACTTCCATGCCGCCGGCGGCATGGCCACGCTGCTGCGGGAACTGAAGCCGCTGCTGCACCTGGACGCGCTCACCGTCACCGGCCGCACGCTGGGCGAGGAACTGGCCGCCGCACGGCCGGCCTTTGTGCAGGACGTCGTGCGGCCCCTGGCCGACCCCATCTACCGCGAAGGCGGCATCGCGGTGCTGCAGGGCAACCTGGCGCCGGGCGGCGCCATCATCAAGCAGTCGGCCGCCGACCCGGCGCTGATGGAACACGAAGGCCGCGCGGTGGTCTTCGAAAACGCGGCCGACCTGGCGGCACGTGTCGACAGCGACGATCTCGACGTGGTGCCTGGCGACGTGCTGGTGCTGAAGAACATCGGCCCCAAGGGTGCGCCCGGCATGCCCGAGGCCGGGGCCTTCCCGATTCCGCGCAAGCTGCTGCGCCAGGGCGTGAAGGACGCCGTGCGCATCAGCGACGGCCGCATGAGCGGCACGGCCTTCGGCACCGTGGTGCTGCATGTCACGCCGGAAGCGGCGGTGGGTGGCCCGCTGGCCCATGTGCACAACGGCGACCGCATCCGCCTGTCGGTGTCGCGGCGTGAACTGGTGCTGTTGGTCGACGATGCCGAACTGGCGCGCCGCGCTGCGGCGTCGCCGGTTGTGCCGCCCAGCGCCGAACGGGGTTACCGCCGCCTGTACCTGCAGCATGTGCTGCAGGCCGACCAGGGCGTGGACTTCGATTTCCTGCGCGCCACGCAGCACAACGGCCGCGTGCCGCGCGGCTGAACCTCCCACCCGCCATTGACCCCGGCGCCCGGGTTATCCCGGGCTGTGTCGCGTTTGTGCATCGATACACTAAACCGGTACAGTAAATCGATTCACAGGCGCCCGGCGCCAACACCAGGAGACAAGCATGGCCCCGATGTCCCGCCGTCATTTCGTCCAGGCCGGCACGGCCGCTTCGCTGGCGGCGCTGGCCGGCGCACCGGCTGTCGTGCGTGCACAAGCGCCTGCAGTGACGCTGCGTTTTTCGTCGTCGATGACGGCCGACGACAACGCCGCGCACTACGTCTGGTACCAGCGCATGGCCACGAACCTGAAGGCCGCAGTGGGCGACGCGATCAAGATCGACTACTTCCCGAACAACCAGCTCGGCAAGGAAAGCGACGTCGTGCAGCAGGTCAAGGTCGGCTCCATCGACATGATGGTCACCGGTTCGTCGATCTGGGCCACCGTGCTGCCCGAGATCGGCATGCTGGACCTGGGTTACCTGTTCGACAACTACGCCCATGCCGCCAAGGTGCTGGAAGGCACGGTGGGCACGACGCTGAACGACATGCTGCAAAAGCGCACCGGCTGCAGCATCCTCACCTGGGCCTCGCACTTCGGCGCCCGCAGCGTCTACACGAAGGCGCAGGTGAAGTCGCTGGCCGAGGTGAAGGGCGTGAAGCTGCGTGTGCTGCCGACACCGGCCTTCATCGAGACCTTCAAGATCATGGGCGCCATCCCGACGCCGATTCCCTTTGGCGAGCTCTACATGGCGGCGCAGACCGGCGTCGTCGACGGCTTCGAGCACGATGCCGGCACCGTGCTGGCCAGCAAGCTGAACGAGGTGGTGAAGTCCTGCTGGTTCACCGAGCACCTGTTTTCGCCGATGGTCGTGGTCATCGGCAAACGCAGCCAGGACCGCATGCCGGCCAATCTGCGTGCCGGTTTCATGAAGGCCGTGGCCGAGACCACGGTGCAGCAGCGGGCCATCGCCGCCGACAAGGCCAGCGGCGCCGTCGACGAACTGAAGCGCAAGGGCATGACCTTCTTCCCGATGTCGGCCGCCGACCGCGGCGCCGTGCGCAAGGAGATGGAGGCCAAGCTCTGGGCCGACTTCGCGAAGCAGTACAGCAGCACCGCGCCGCTGTTCGCCGCGATCAACGCGGCCCGGGGCTGAGGTGGCGGCGGCAGCGGCAGCGGCGGGCTTCGGC
>JBASTF010000538.1:0-1528 GCA_049274755.1 Rubrivivax sp.
CTGCCCTGCTGTCGTTGCTGCCGCTGCGCGACGGCCGCTGGGTGCTGTGGACCGAAGCGGGGTACTTCGACGCCGGCCCCGGCGCCGAAGACCTGGTCGGCTGGCTGGTGCCGCGGCCCGGTGGCGAACGTGCCGACTATTTCGGCGTCTCGCGTTTCCGAGACCGTTATCTGCGGCCCGACATCGTCGACGGCGTGCTGGCGCAGCGCGACGCCGCGAAGGCCGTGGCTGCGGCCAACGACGCCCGTGTGAAGCAGGCGGCCGAGCAGCAGGCCGAGCCCGAAGTCGTGAAGACCATCCAGGCCAGTCTGGTGCCGGTGCCGGTGACGCAGGCGCTGCCGCCGGTGGTGACGCTGGCGCAGCTGCCGCGCGTGGAGACGGCGAGCAACGAGATCGCCATCGACTTCAAGCTGTTTGCGCCCCAGGGCCAGAAGGTCGACCGCGTGACGGTGCGCATCGACGGCCGCCCGGTCGAGGCCAGCGTGAAGCAGTCGCCCGCCGGCAGCGGCGGCGAGACCGAAGGCCGCATGATCGTTTCGTTGCCGAAGAGCGAGGGCAAGATCCAGATCTTCGCCGAAGGCGCCAACGGCACCTCGATGCCGGCCGAGCTGGATTTCAGGAGCAGTGCGCCGGCGCTGAAGACCCTGGGCGACCGCCGGCCCGCGCTGTACCTGCTGGCCGTGGGCGTCAGCAAGTACGCGGAGTCGGAGTACAACCTGGGGCTGGCGTCCAAAGACGCGCGCGATTTCGCCGGAACGCTGCGCAGCCAGGCGGACCTTTACTACAAGAAGGTCGAAGCACGTGTGCTCGTCGACGAGCAGGCGACGCGCGCCGCGGTGCAGCAAGGGCTGCGCTGGCTGCAGAACGTCACGACACCCGAGGACATCGCCATCCTCTTCCTGGCCGGCCACGGCGTCTCCGATGCCGCCGACGTCTACCAGTTCCTGCCTCACGATATGCAGTCCAGCCGCCTGGCGCAGACCGGCATCGGCGAGACGGTTCTGCGCAGCACGCTGTCGTCGATCAAGGGCCGTGCGCTGTTTTTCGTCGACACCTGCTACTCCGGCAAGGCCGTGGGCAAGTTCACGCAACGAGAGCTCACGCGCATGGCCAACGGGCTGGCCAGTGCCGAACTCGGTGTCATCGTGTTTTCGGGCAGCGCGCCGCGCCAGGAGTCGCTGGAAGACCCGGCCTGGGGCAACGGGGCCTTCACGAAGGCGCTGATCGCCGGCCTGGCCGGACGCGCCGACTTCCGGCGCGAAGGCGTGGTGACCCACAAAGGGCTGGACTACTACGTCGCACACGAGGTGCGAACATTGACCCAGGGGCGGCAGACCCCGGTCACCGCGGTGCCCACGGGCATTTCGGACTTTCCGCTGGCCGCGGTCTCGGCCACCGTCCCGGACAATACGCAAGGAGCGAAGCGATGAACCATCACCCTCTGTCGGCCGGGCCGACCGGACTTCTGCAGCGCGCGCTGCGTGTGGCGCTGCTGGCGGCCACGGTCGGCCTGCTGGCGGCCTGCGGC
>JBASTF010000539.1:0-2956 GCA_049274755.1 Rubrivivax sp.
ACTGCACCAGCACCTGGCCGGCTTGCACGAACAGGCCGGCGAACCGGCCGTGGCGCTGCGGCACTGGCGGCGTTTCCATGCGCTGGAGCTGCGCCTGCGGGGCCCCCAGGTCCAACGCCGGCTGCGCGACCTGCTGCACCACGCGCGCCAGCGGCTGCGCCGGCGTTCTTCCCCGTGAGCGAGGGATGAATCGGCGGCGGCGCCGCCAGGACGGACAGCTGTCGTCCACCTCTGCAGGAGCGCGTGTGAGCCTCTCCTTGAAGAAGATGCTGGCCGCCGCCCTGGTGGCCACCGCCGGCGTGGCCTGCTTCTCGTCGGCCGGCAACCGCAGACCCACCCAGGGCAAATCGCCGCTGGACGGCTTCGCCCTGATCGGCAGCAGCCGGGCTCAGCTCAGAGCAGGCCCTTGAGCAGCCTGCCCATCTCGGAGGGGTTGCGGGTGACGGTGAAGCCGCACTCCTCCATGATGGCGAGCTTGGCGTCGGCGGTGTCGGCCCCGCCGGAGATCAGCGCGCCGGCATGGCCCATGCGCTTGCCCGCAGGCGCCGTCACACCGGCGATGAAGCCCACGATCGGCTTCTTCATGTTCGCCTTGCACCAGCGCGCGGCTTCGGCCTCGTCCGGCCCGCCGATCTCGCCGATCATGATCACCGCATCGGTGTCCGGGTCGTCGTTGAAGGCCTGCATCACGTCGATGTGCTTCAGGCCGTTGATCGGATCGCCGCCGATGCCCACGGCACTGCTCTGGCCCAGGCCGATCTCCGTCAGCTGCGCCACCGCTTCATAGGTCAGCGTGCCCGAACGGCTGACCACGCCGATCCGCCCCTTGCGGTGGATGTGCCCCGGCATGATGCCGATCTTGATCTCGTCGGGCGTGATCAGCCCCGGGCAGTTCGGCCCCAGCAGCAGCGTCTTCTTGCCGCCCTGGGCCTCTTTGCGCTTCATCTTGTTCCTGACCTCGAGCATGTCCTTCACGGGAATGCCCTCGGTGATGCAGATCGCCAGGTCCAGGTCGGCTTCCACCGCTTCCCAGATCGCTGCTGCCGCGCCGGCGGGGGGAACATAGATCACGCTGACGGTGGCGCCTGTTGCTTGTTTGGCTTCCTTCACGCTGGCGTGGATGGGAATGCCTTCGAAGCTCTCGCCGGCCTTCTTCGGGTTCACGCCGGCAACAAACGCCGCCTTGCCGTTGGCATACGCCTGGCAGCCCTTGGTGTGGAACTGCCCGGTCTTGCCGGTGATGCCCTGCGTGATGACCTTGGTGTCCTTGTTGATGAAGATGCTCATGTCCTGATCCCTCTTACTTGACCGCGGCGACGATCTTGGTGGCCGCTTCGGCCATGGTCTCGGCGCTGATGATGGGCAGGCCGCTGTCGGCCAGCATCTTGCGGCCCAGTTCTTCGTTGGTGCCCTTCATGCGCACGACCAGCGGCACGCTGAGGTTCACGGCCTTGCAGGCGGTGATCACGCCTTCGGCGATGGTGTCGCACTTCCTGATGCCGCCGAAGATGTTGACGAGGATGCCCTTGACGCTCTTGTTCTTGAGCATGATCTTGAAGGCCTCGGTGACTTTCTCGGCCGTGGCGCCGCCGCCGACGTCCAGGAAGTTGGCCGGCTCGCCGCCGAAGAGCTTGATGGTGTCCATCGTGGCCATGGCCAGGCCGGCGCCGTTGACCAGGCAGCCGATGTTGCCGTCCAGGCTGATGTAGGCCAGGTCGAACTTGCTGGCTTCGATTTCGGCCGGGTCTTCTTCGTCCAGGTCGCGGTAGGCAACGATGTCGGGGTGGCGGAAGAGGGCGTTGGCGTCGAAGTTGAACTTGGCGTCCAGCGCGATGAGGTTGCCCTTGGAGTCGCGGTTCAGCGGGTTGATCTCCACGAGGCTGGCGTCGGTGGCCATGTAGCAGGCGTAGAGTTTCTTGAAGAGCTCGATGGCTTGCGCCGTGCTGTTCTCGGGCAGGCCGATGGAGTCGGCGATCTTCTTGGCTTGTGCGTCGCCCAGGCCGGTCAGCGGGTCGATGGTTTCGGTGACGATCTTCTCGGGCGTCGAGTGCGCGACTTCTTCGATGTCCATGCCGCCTTCGGAGGAAGCGATGAAGGCAACCTTCTGCGTGGCGCGGTCGGTGACCAGGGAGACGTAGTACTCCTTCTGGATGTCGGCAGCTTCTTCGATGTACAGGCGGCGCACCTTCTGGCCTTCGGGGCCGGTCTGGTGGGTCTTGAGCTGCATGCCCAGGATCTGGCCGGCCAGTGCGGTCAGTTCGGCCGGGGTGCGGGCGAGTTTGACGCCGCCACCCTTGCCGCGGCCGCCAGCGTGGATCTGGGCTTTGACGACCCACACCGAGCCGCCCAGCTTTTGCGCCGCCTCTTCGGCTTCCCGCACCGTGAATGCCGCGTGGCCCCTGGGCACCGGCACGCCGTGCGCCCTCAACAGTTCCTTGGCTTGGTATTCGTGAATCTTCATCGGGGCAGTCCTTGCGGGGCGTCGGTGGCAGACGTGGTCGGGGGTCGGGAAGTCAGAGGCGCTCCGGCGGACGTGCATGGCCGGCCCGGGACCGGGCGGCAGGCAGACCGAAGCGGCGGCGAATGTAGCATGCTGCTACGCAGCATCGCCGCCGGGCCAGGGTGATCCGGCTTTGCCGGTCACCTTGAATCCCCACGGGGGGCGGGCTGGGTATCACCCAGCCCTGGGGGCCTTCAACTTTCGTCTTTGCAGCCCCGGATGACACGGCGGATCACCTCGCCGTCGAAGCCGCGTGCCGCCAGGAAGCGCATCTGCCGCGCCTGTTCGCGGGCGTCTTGCGGCGGTGTTGCGCCGAACTTGCGGCGCCAGACTTCGGTGGCGCGTGCTTCTTCGCTGCCACGCGCCTGTGCCAGCGTGCTGGCGACGAGCCCGGCGTCCAGGCCCTTGGCCTGCAGCGTTTGCTTCAGGCGCCGGCTGCCGAAGCGCTGGCCGGCG
>JBASTF010000540.1:0-1828 GCA_049274755.1 Rubrivivax sp.
GCGACGACATGGGGGCCGGCCGCGGTCCAGGCACGGCCGACGAGGGCGGCGGCAGCGGCGTCGGCAGGCAGCGGGCTGGGCAGTGCGTTCACGGTGGTGGGTGCCGGGCTGTGCAGAAAGTGGGCGCACTGTAGGCAGTCTGTCTTGGTGAGTCCAGCATATTGATCTAAAGTCCAATATATTGGACTTACCCCTGGGAGAACCCGAATGACCGCAGCCACTGCCGATCGCTACGAGGTGCCGGCGCTGAAACGCGCCGAAGACATCCTGCAGGCCGTGGTCGACGGCGGCCACCAGCCGGTGCGCGCGGCAGCGCTGCAGCAGAGCACCGGCTTGTCCAAGAGCAGCCTGTACCTGCTGCTGGAATCGCTGGAGCGCAAAGGCTGGCTGGAGCGCAAGGGCGAGGGCTACGTGGTCGGCCTGCGTCTCTTCGAGCTGGGCTGCGCCTACCTGCGCCACGACGGGCTGCGCGAAACCTTCCGCGCCGAGGCCGCGCTGTTCGTCGCCGCGCACAACGAGGTCGTGCAACTGGCCGTGCTGGACGGCGCCGAGGTGGTCTACCTGGCGCGCGAAGACGCCAAGCGCCCGATGCGGCTGATGTCCGACCTGGGCTCGCGCCTGCCGGCGCACTGCTGCGCGCTGGGTAAGGCCTTGCTCGCCAGCCTGGACGACGAGGCCGTCATCGCGCTGCTGCCCGAACGCCTGCCGCCGATCACCGACCGCAGCCTGACGCGGCGCGACAGCCTGCTCGACGAACTGGCGCGTGTGCGTGGCACCGGGCTGGCGGTGGACAACGAAGAGGTCAGCGCCGGCCTCTACTGCATCGGCGCCTACGTCGGCCAGACGACGCTGGGCCGGCGTGTGGCCATCAGCACCTCGGTGCCCACCGACCGCATCGACGCGGCGCGGCGCAAGCAGCTCTCGCTGGCCGTCGTGCAGCTGGCGCAGCGGCTGGCACAGCGCATTGCGCGCTGAGGCGCCGCCTCAACGTCAACGCTAGCGGCTCTTGCGGTAGGGTTCGTCTTCGACGATGAAGTCGGCTTCGGCCAGTGCGTCGGCAATGAAGGCGGCCACGGCCGGATGGGCCGCGAGCCGGTCGACATAGGCGCTGGTGGTGGCGGACACCGGCAGCGCGTAGCTGCGCAAACGCATCGCCACCGGTGCGTAGTAGGCGTCGACGGCGCTGAAGGCTCCGAACAGGAAGGGGCCGCCGCTGGCCTGCAGCGCCTGGCCCCACATCGCTTCGATGCGGGCCAGGTTCTGGCGCACGGCCGGCTGTTCGTCCCAGACCTTGGCGCCGATGGCCGGCATCGAGACCTCGATGTTCATCGGGCAGTGGTTGCGCAAGGCGCCGAAGCCGCTGTGCATCTCGGCGCAGAGGCTGCGTGCCCGCGCCCTTGCCTTGGCATCGGCTGGCCAGACGCCGGGGAAACGTTCGGCCAGGTATTCGACGATGGCCAGCGTGTCCCAGACCGCAAAGCCGTCGTCGACGAGGATGGGCACGGTGCCGGCCGGGCTGAAGCGCGCCACGGTCTGGCGGAACGGCGAGTTCTCGCTGAAGTCGAAGCGCAGTTTCAGTTCCTGGAACGGGATGTCCAGCCCACGCAGCAGCACCCAGGGCCGCATCGACCAGGACGAGTAGTTCTTGTTGCCGATCACCAGTTGCAGCGCCATCGCAGCTTCCTCCACACCAAGGGTGAGCGGCATGCTAACGACGCAGGCCGCAGCGGTGGATGCAAAACGCTGATCGGATTGATGCGGTCAGCGGCGCGCCCCGGCGCGCCAGGGCTGCATGCGCGCGCGGCCGCTGTGCGGCCCCAGGTACAGC
>JBASTF010000541.1:0-3112 GCA_049274755.1 Rubrivivax sp.
GTTTGACGCTGAGGCCGAGCGGGGCGGGGCCGGTGAGTTTTACCTGTTCGCCGGGTGCGAGGTCCATTTGCATGCCGGCCACGTCGGCGCTGATCGGCAGTTCGCGGCCGCCGCGGTCCACCAGCACCGCCAGCGTCACGCTGGCCGGGCGGCCGAAGTCGAACAGCTCGTTGACGACCGCGCGGATCGTGCGGCCGGTGTAGAGCACGTCGTCGATCAGCACGATGTGGCGGTCGTCGACGGCAAAAGGCAGCTGCGTCGGGTCGCTGCCGGCCAGGCCGCGTGAGCCGAAGTCGTCGCGGTGCAGCGTGCTGGAGATGACACCCGGGCTGCCGGCCAGCCCCAGGTCGCGCTGCAGGCGTTCGGCCAGCCAGGCGCCGCCGGACCAGATGCCGACCAGGGCGGAGCCGGGGCGCATCAGGCCGCGCACACCGTCGCGCAGGTCGGCATACAGGGCTTCGGCGTCGAGCGTGAGCTGGGTCATGGCAGGCTGCGGAGGTACTGGTCCAGGATGATGGCGGCGGCGGCGGCGTCGGCATCGCGGGCGCCGGCAGCCAGGGCTTCGGTGGTGCTGTAGCGCTCGTCGACCTCGTGCACCGGCAGCCGGAAGCGGCCGTGCAGCTGCCGCGCAAACCGCTGCGCGCGGCGGGTATTGTCGTGCGCCGCGCCGTCGGGGTGGAAGGGCACGCCGACCACCAAGGCGTCGGGCTGCCATTCGGCGATCAGCGCCGCGATGGCGGCAAAACGCGCGTCGCCGTCGACGGCCAGCGTCTTCAGCGGCTGGGCCCGGCGCAGCAGGCTGTTGCCGGTGGCCACCCCGGTGCGGCGAAGTCCAAAGTCAAAAGCGAGAAACGACGACGGGGCCGGCTGCGGTGCTTGCGCACGGCCTGTCATGCTTGCAGCACGCGCGCCGCGAGACGCGGCGCCCATTCGCAGGTGATCACCCGCGCGCAGGCGCGGTCGCTCATCCGGCTCATGCGTGCCCCGCCTCCTGCGACAGCATGTGCGGGTCGAAGCCCAGCAGCGACAGCGCACGGTCGTAGCGCTGCGCGATCGGCGTGTCGAAGATCACCGCCGGGTCGGCGTCCACCGTCAGCCAGCCGTTGCGGCCGAGTTCGTCTTCCAGTTGCCCGGCCTGCCAGCCGCTGTAGCCCAGCGTGACGAGGATCTTCTTCGGCCCGGCGCCGTGCGACAGCGCTTCCAGCACGTCCTTGCTGGTCGTCATCTCCAGGCCGCCGGGAATGCGCATCGTCGAGCTGTAGGCGTCGCCGTCGTCGCCCTGCTTCTCGTGCAGCACAAAACCGCGTTCGGTCTGCACCGGGCCGCCGAAGTACACCGGCTGCTCGGCCAGTTCCTCGCGGTCCAGGCTGAGTTCGACCTTCTCGAACAGGTTCTTCAGCTTGATGTCGATGGGCTTGTTGATCACCAGGCCCAGCGCACCTTTTTCGTTGTGCTCGCAGAGGTAGACCACGGTGCCGGCAAAAGTGTCGTCCGCCATGCCGGGCATGGCGATCAGGAACTGGTTCGTCAGATCGATACGGCTCGCCATGGCGGCATTTTATGTGCGGCACACTGCGCGCTGTGAACAAGCCCCTCGATCGAGCGCTGGTGTGGCTGCGGCGGGACCTGCGCTGCGACGACCATGCGGCGCTGCACCATGCGCTGCGCGCGGCGCGGCGGGTCTGGTGCGCCTTCGTCTTCGACACCGACATCCTGGACCCGCTGCCCCGCGCCGACCGGCGTGTGGAGTTCATCCGCGACAGCCTGGTCGGTGTCGACGCCGAACTGCGTGCGCTGGCGGCCTCGCACGGGGTTGACGGCGCCGGGCTGCTGGTGCGCCATGGCGCGGCGGTCGACGAGATTCCCAAGCTCGCCGCGGCGCTGGGTGTGCAGGCCGTCTACGCCAACCACGACGACGAACCCGACGCGCTGGCGCGCGACGCCCGGGTGCGCGGCCGGCTGGCCGAGGCCGGCGTCGTGCTGCACACCGGCAAGGACCATGTGGTTTTCGAGCGCAGCGAGGTGCTGACGCAGAGCGGCGGGCCGTTTTCGGTGTTCACGCCCTACAAAAACGCCTGGCTGCGCAAGCTGGAGCCTTTCTACCTGAAGGCCTACCCGGTGGCGCCGCATGCCGCGGCGCTGGCAGCGCTGCCGGCACGCGAAACGCTGCCGACGCTGGCCGAGATCGGCTTCACGCCCAGCAACCTGCACCAGCTGAAGTTGCCGAGCGGCCCGGCCGGCGGCGCCGAACTGCTGGACGACTTTCTGGACCGCATCGCCCGCTACCACGAGACCCGCGACTTCCCGGCGGTGAAGGGCCCCAGCTACCTCAGCACCCATCTGCGTTTCGGCACTGTCTCGATCCGCCGCCTGGCGCGTGAAGCCCACCAGCGCATGGTGGGCGGTTCGCGCGGCGCCGAGGTCTGGCTGTCGGAACTGATCTGGCGCGACTTCTACCACCAGGTGCTGCACCACCACCCGCGCGTGGTCGGCCATGCCTTCAAGCCCGAGTACGACCGCATCAAGTGGGAACACGGCAAACATGCCGAGCAGCTGTTCGCCGCCTGGTGCGAAGGCCGCACCGGCTACCCGCTGGTGGACGCGGCGATGGCCCAGATCAACCAGAGCGGCTACATGCACAACCGGCTGCGCATGGTGGTGGCAAGTTTCCTGTGCAAGGACCTGGGCATCGACTGGCGCCGCGGCGAAGCCTATTTCGCCACCCACCTGAACGACTTCGACCTCGCCGCTAACAACGGCGGCTGGCAATGGGCAGCCAGCACCGGCTGCGACGCCCAGCCCTACTTCCGCATCTTCAACCCGGTGAGCCAGAGCCGCAAGTTCGACCCCGACGGCCGTTTCATCCGCCGCTATCTGCCGCAGCTGGCAGCCCTGCCCGACGGGCTGATCCACACCCCCTGGCTGGGCCGGCCGGTGGACCTGGCAGCAGCCGGCGTGACGCTGGGCAGCAACTACCCGGAACCCATCGTCGACCACGACAGCGCACGCCAGCGCACGCTGGAGCGCTACGCGGTGGTGAAACAGCGCTGAGCGGCGCGTGGCCGCTCTCAAGGTGAACCGGCTTTGCCGGGCACCTTGACCCCCGCGGGGG
>JBASTF010000542.1:0-1679 GCA_049274755.1 Rubrivivax sp.
GTAGCCGGCCGCGCCCAGCGATTCGCCGGTGCCCTTCCAGGCGTGGCGGGTCTGGCCGCCGCCATGCTGCAGCAGCACCAGCGGCCCGTCGACGGGGCCCCAGGCATCGCCGGTGATGTGCACGCCGCCATGGCCGGGCCAGCGGTGCATGGGCTCGGGCGTGCCCGGCAGGCGGGTGAGGGCGGCTTTGGTGGTCATGGGTTTGGATCTCCTTGCATGGCGTTGACGGGCCCCTAGCCGCGCAGCGCCGACAGTCCCAGCTCGCCCTGCGCCAGCAGCAGCGCTTGGATCTGGTTGCTGCCCTCGGCGATGGCGAGGTGGCGCACGTCGCGGTAGTGGCGTTCGAGCGGAAAGTCGCTGGTGTAGCCGGCACCGCCCAGCACCTGCATCGCATCCTCGCACACGCGCAGCACGGCGTCGCTGTTGTGGCGCTTGGCCATCGAGCACCAGCGCTGCGCGTCGGCCGCCTTGCGGTCCAGCGCATCGGCGGCGCGTGCGGCCAGTAGGCGCGAGCTTTCCACCCGCGTCATCATGTCGGCCACCATCTGCTGCACCAGCTGGAACTGGCCGATGGGCCGGCCGAACTGCTGGCGCTGGCCGGCGTAGCGGCAGGCTTCCCGGTACGCGGCTTCGGCCACGCCGGCGCAGACATAGGCCACGAAGCAGCGGCCGAGGTTGAGGTAGTGCTTGGCGATGGCGAAGGCCTGGCCTTCGGCGCCGATCAGGTGGCCGGCCGGCAGCAGCACGTCGTCGAACAGCAGTTCGCCCAGCGGGCAGCAGTGCATGCCCATGGCGTGCACCTCTCTTGCCGAGAAGCCGGCCATGCCGCGTTCGACGATGAAGGCCGAGACGGCGCGGTCGTTGCCGGTGCCGGTGCGCGCGAAGACCACGCCCAGATCGGCGTGCACGCCGTTGGAGATGTACAGCTTGCGCCCGCGCAGGCGCCAGCCGCCGCTGGCGGGGTCGCGTTCGGCGCGGGTCTCGACGCCGCTCGCGTCGGAGCCGACGTTGGGTTCGGTCAGGCCGAAGAAGGCCAGCGTGTCGCCGCGGATCAACCCCGGCAGGAAGCGCTCGCGCTGCTCGGCGCTGCCGCGCTCGGCGATGATGGACAGCACCAGGTTCGAGGTGCTGATCATGCTGCGCAGCGAGGCCCAGGTGCCGGCCAGCTGGGCCAGCAGCGTGCCGTAGGTGACGTGGTCCAGCCCCTGGCCGCCGAGTGCCTCGGGCAGCAGGCCGCCGAGCAGGCCGTAGCCGCTCATCGCGCGCACCAGCTCGCGCGGCGGCAGGCGGCGTTCGCGTTCGTGGGCGCCGACGATGGGCGCAACTTCGCGCACCAGGTAGTCGGCGAAGGCGTCGCTCGCGGCGCGCTGCCAGTCGGCAAGTTCGAAGTCCATGCGGTTCGGAAGAGTCGAATCAGGAAGGGATGGGAGCCGCCAGTGGGTCGGCCTGCGGACCACTCTGTCGACGCGACGGATTCATGACTTGTGCGCCTGTGTCCACTTTACGCGCTGCGGGATCGGGTTGTCGTGGCCGGCGAGCTCGGCGCTGTCGTCCTGCGCCAGCACCAGGTCCCACAGCTTCTGGCCCAGCGGTGCGCGCTTCTCGTCAAGCAGGTGCGCCACCAGCCCGGCCGAGCGGCCGATCAGCGCGAAGCCGCGCGCCCACAGCGGGTCCAGCCC
>JBASTF010000543.1:0-5363 GCA_049274755.1 Rubrivivax sp.
GGCGGCACCAGACCGAGCTGGGCCGAGAGCTCGGTGGCCATCACCATGCCACAAGCCACCGCCTCGCCATGCAGCCAGGCACCGTAGCCGAGGCCGGCCTCGATGGCATGGCCGAAGGTATGGCCGAAGTTCAGGATGGCGCGCAGCCCGCTCTCGCGTTCGTCCTGGCCCACGACGTCGGCCTTGATCTCGCACGAACGGCGCACGGCATGGGCCAGGGCCGCCGCGTCGCGTGCCATCAGCGCCGGCATCTGCGCTTCGATCCAGTCCAGGAAGCCGGCATCGGCGATGGGGCCGTACTTGATGACCTCGGCCAGGCCGGCGCTGAGTTCACGCGCCGGCAGCGTGGCCAGGGTGCCCAGGTCGCAGAGCACACGCTGCGGCTGGTAGAACGCGCCGATCATGTTCTTGCCCAGCGGGTGGTTGACGGCAGTCTTGCCGCCGACCGACGAGTCCACCTGGGCCAGCAGCGTGGTCGGCACCTGCACGAAGGGCACGCCGCGCATGTAGCTGGCGGCGGCAAAACCGGCGATGTCGCCGACGACGCCGCCACCCAGCGCAAACAGCACCGTCTTGCGGTCGCAGCCCTGGCGCAGCAGGTGGTCGAACACCAGGTTCAGCGTCGTCCAGTCCTTGTGCGCCTCGCCATCGGGCAGGTTCACCTGGCTCAGCTGCGCATAGTGCGGCGCCAGCGCAGCCCGCAGCGCGGCCCCGTGCAATGCGTCGACGGTCGGGTTGCTGACGATCACCGCCTGCGCTGCACGCGGCAGGCCGGACCAGGCTGCGGGCGTCGTCAGCAAGCCGCTGCCGATGAGGATGTCGTAACTGCCGCCCGGTGTGGCCACCGGCACGGTGATGGGTTGGTCGGCAAGGCTGGCTGGCATGGGCGCCGAGTGTACGGCCGGCCCAGCGCCGCCGTCGCTCAGCCGCGGTTGTCGATCGGCGACGGCACGGTGCCGGGGTCGACGAGGCCGGCGAGCTCCAGTTGCATCAGCACCATGCCCAGCAAGGCCGGCACGGACGGACGGGCCGTCTCGACGACAAAGTGCGCAACACGCCGGTACAGCGGGTCGCGCTCGCGGAACAACTCGCGCAGCCGGCGCTGCGGATCGGCCACCTGCAGCAGCGGCCGCTGCGTGTCGTGGCGCAGGCGGCGGAACAGCTCTTCGGGCGTGGAACGCAGGTAGAAGGCATGGCTGCGTTCGTGCAGCGCGTCGCGGTTGGCCGGCCGCAGCACGGCGCCGCCGCCGGTGGCCAGCACGATGTCGTTCTGCTGCGTCAGCCCGCCGATCACCTGCTGCTCGAGATCGCGGAACGCGTCTTCGCCATGCACCGGGAACCACTCGCGGATCGGCATGCCGATGTGGCGTTCGATCTCGGTGTCGCTGTCGACGAAGCGCAGGCCCAGCTGCCGCGCCAGGTGGCGCCCGACGGTGGACTTGCCACAGCCGGGCATGCCGACGAGGGAGACGGTCAAGGGCAGCTGCTGGGCCTGGCCGTGGTCGTGTTCAGCGACACCGACACGCCGGTGCTGACGCCGCTGGGCGAACGGAAGGTGATGAACACGACGCCGGACGACACCAGTGGGTCGGTGAACGAATAGGCAATGGCCACGCCGGTCACCTCGGTGGTGCTCGGCACCGGTGAGCCACCGCCGACGAGAACGCTCAAGCCTTGTGTCGGCGTCGTGGCCGACACCGTGGTGCCAGCGGCCATCGGGTTCAGGCGCGGCGACAAACCCTGCGCAGCGTTGCCTGGATTGGCATCAGCGGCGATGAAACTCAGCGTGCCGTCACGGCCGCCATACCAGGTATCCCCGGCCACCAGGGTGTAGCTGCCCAGATTGGTGGGGTTGCGGCCGTTCTGCAGCGTGATCTTCGTGCAGTTGGCCGACAGGCCCGAGGTGTTGGACCACAGCGGACGACCAGCCGAGGTCGACAGCACGGTCTCGATGGCGCGGCGCACGTAGACCTGGCCGGCGCCGCTCCACTTGCTGTCGCAAGTGCTGCCGCCCACGGTGGGGATGCTGGCGTCCAGCGCCACCAAGCCACTGCCCGGCGCCAGGCAGGTGCTGGTGTTGTTGATGCTCAGCGGGATGAATTCCTCGGTCGCAATGTCGAAGATGCCATCGGCATTGCGGTCCTTGAAGACGTTGCCCAGGTCCTGGAAGGGCTCGCCCATGTCGTAGATGTTGTTGCCGTTCAGGTCGACGAAGGACTCCTCGCCCAGGCCGTAAGCCGTGATCGTGATGCGCCCGTCCACAGGTCGCGGTTCCGACGACACGAAGTTGGCCGTTGTGCGCGCAAGACCGCTGACCAGCCCGGTCTGCTTGATGGCCTCGACCTGGCCGCCTTCGGCGACGAAGTTGATCGAGGTGCCGTCGGGGACCGGGTTGCCGCTGCGGTCGGCCGCGATGATCTGGTAGGTGTTCGGCGTGCCATCGATGTTGTAGCCCTCGATGTTGCGTGTGCCCTGCGACAGCGAGAAGTTCAGCTGCGACGGCAAGCCGACGGCGACGCTGAGGTTGCTGGACACCGTCGTGATCGTCGAACCAACGATGGTGGCCGACACACGCACCGGCGTCGGCAGGGTGCCGGAGTTCACACGCACCGTCACCTGGCCGTTGGCATCCGACGCGCGCAAGACGTCGCTGATACCACCCTCCATCAAGACACCGCCCGTCAGCGTCAGCAGCTTCATCGAGACGCTGACGTTGGGCAGCGGATTGCCGCTCGCGTCGCGCACCTCGAAGATGATGCTGGACGACTCGACGAAACCCGAACCCTTCAGGAAGATGGTCTCCGGCGTTGCCGAGATGAAAGCCAGGCTGGCGACAGCCGGAGACGCAATCGGCAGCGACAACGAACGCGAGTTCGCCGTGCCGTCGATGACGGCCTGCAGCGAGTCGGAGGCCTGGATCGCACCGCAACCGTTGTCGCGGTACTGCAGCGTGGTCGTCGCCGTCGTCGCCGTGAACTTGGCTGGCGACAGCAAGGCCTTGCCAGAGGTGACGCAGGCCGACGACACGGTCACGGCCACTGGCGCACCGACGCTGGCACCGGACAGCGTCACCGTCAGGCTGGTCTGGCCATAAGCCCCCAGCGAAGCGGCGGCCGATGTGAACTGGTCGATCGTGACATTGGTCGACTGGACCGTGAAACCCGTGGAGGCCCTGAGCGCAGAGCCGCCGACACTGGCACTGGCCGTCACCGTGTCGGCGCCGGTGCCCGAGGTGCTGGCTGGCGACAGCACCGCCACGGCGTTGCCGTTGCCGTCGGTCAGCGCGTTCTGCACGTTGGTCACGCCCAGGCCGCCGGCGACGCTGAAGGCCACCACCTGCCCGCCAACGCCCACGCCCTTGGCGTCCTTCACGGTGGCCGTCACCGTCGCCGGGTTGGCCGAGCTGATCGAGCTGCTGCTCAACACGATCGCGATCGTCGGCAGACCGGAGCTGCCGCCGCCGCCCGATGAACCACCATTGAAGGTCGAGGTTCCCGCGTCGCCACCGCCGCCGCCGCAGGCAGCCAGGGCCAGCAAGGCCAGCATCGAGAGAAGGCGTTTCATCAGGCAATTCATGGTCGGCATTCCTGCGTCGGTCTGCGGCGCGGTGCTCAGCGTGCTGCCGAGCGGTCGGTCACGATCTTCGGGGTGATGAAGACCAGCAGCTCGGTCTTGCTCGTGCTGCGCACCTTGTTCTGGAACAGCAGGCCCAGGTAGGGAATGTCACCCAGCAGTGGCACCTTGTTGACGGTGTCGCGTTCATTCTGCGTGAAGATGCCGCCGATGACGACGGTGCCGCCGTTTTCGACCAGCACCTGGGTCTGCACATGTTTGGTGTCGATGGCAAAACCCGCCACCGTGCTGCGACCGACGCTGTCCTTGTTCACGTCGACGTCGAGGATGACGTTGCCTTCCGGCGTGATCTGCGGCGTCACCTCGAGCTTCAGGTTGGCCTTGCGGAACGACACCGAGGTCGCGCCGCTGGAGGTGGCTTGCTGGTAAGGCAGCTCCTCGCCTTGCTCGATCAAGGCTTTCACCTGGTCGGCCGTGATGACACGCGGGCTGGACACGATCTTGCCCTTGCCTTCGGACTCCAGCGCCGACAGCTCCAGGTTCAGGAAACGGTTGGCAGTGGAGCTGAACAGCGACAGCGCGATGTTGGCCGCCGTCGCACCGGCGAAGGCGCTGGACGACACGTTGGCCGGGAAGCTGACGAAGTTGGTGTTGGCATAGTCGACCGCACTGCCGGTCTGGCCCGTGGTCTGGCCGATGCCGGTGAAGTTGCCGCCGATGGCCACGTAGTTGCTGCCACCGACGTTGTAGCCCGGCGTTCCACCCCGCACACCCCGCAGGTCGCTGCCGCCGAGCTTGACGCCGAGCGCACGGCCGAAGGTGTCGTCGGCCTCGACGATGCGCGCTTCGATCAGCACCTGGCGCACCGGGATGTCGATCTTGGCGATCAGCTGCGAGATCTCTTCGAGTTTGCTCGGGATGTCGGAGACAAAGAGCTGGTTCGTGCGTGTCTCGAAGATCACGCTGCCGCGCGGCGACATGATGCGTGTGGCCTGGGCATTGGTGCTCCCGGTGCCGGTGGCCAGCGCCTGGCCCATCAGGCCCCGCGCCACTTCCTGGGCCTTCGTGTAGTTCAGCTGGAACGACTGCGTGCGCAAGGGCTCCAGTTCGGTGACCTTCTTCTTCGCCTCGAGGTCGACCTGCTCCTTGGCCGCGAGTTCGTCCTTGGGCGCGATCCACAGCACGTTGCCTGACTTGCGCACGCCCAGGCCCTTGCTCTGCAGGATGATGTCCAGCGCCTGGTCCCAGGGCACGTCCTTCAGCCGCAGCGTGACGGTGCCGGTCACGGTGTCGCTGGTGACGACGTTGAAGTTCGTGAAGTCGGCGATGACTTGCAGCAGCGCCCGCACCTCGATGTTCTGGAAGTTCAGCGACAGCTTCTCGCCCGAGAAGCCCGGCCCTTGCGTCAGCTTGTTGGGGTCGATCTTCATCGGCCGCACTTCCAGCACGAACTGGTTGTCGCTCTGGTAGGCACTGTGTTCCCACGAACCCGTTGGCTCGACCACCATGCGCACGCGGTCGCCGCTCTGGAATGTCGACACCGTCTTCACCGGCGTGCCGAAGTCGGTGACGTCCAGGCGGCGGCGCAAGGTGTCGGGCAGGGTCGAACGCAGGAACTCGACGACCAGGGTCTGGCCCTGCTGGCGGATGTCGACGCCGACCTGGGTGCTCGGCAGACCGACGACAACACGGCCGGCGCCGTCGCTGCCGCGGCGGAAGTCGATGTCGCGCAAGCCCTGCGACTGGGTGTTCTGCGACGGCGCGAAGTGCACCGGCTCCGTGGCCGAGGC
>JBASTF010000544.1:0-2605 GCA_049274755.1 Rubrivivax sp.
GTGCTGCTGCGCGGCCGCCGCGCGCGCACGGTGGACACCCACGCCCACTGCTACTTCCAGCCCGCCATCGACCTGATGGGCGCCGAGGCCAAGGGCGTGCTGCCGCCGGTGAAAGGCGTGCCCGAGCACTTCATCCAGGCCGACGCCCAGCTGCAGCAGCGGCTGGCGGCGATGGACCGCATGGGCATCGACCTGCAGGTGCTGAGCATCAACCCCTTCTGGTACAAAAAAGACCGCGAGACGGCCGAGGCCATCTGCAGCATCCACAACGAAGGCCTGGCCGAACTCTGCGGCCGCGCGCCGCGGCGCTTCGCGGCCTTAGCCTCGCTGGCGATGCAGTTCCCCGATCTCGCGGTGCAGCAGATCGAACATGCGGTGAAGCAGCTGGGGCTGAAGGGCGCGGCCATCGGCGGCAGCGTCGCCGGCGACGACTTCTGCCACCCGCAATACCACCCGGTGCTGGCCAAGGCCCAGGAGCTGGGTGTCACGCTCTTCATCCACCCGCAGAGCACGCCGGAACTGGCCGCGCGCTTCAAGGGCAACGGCTGGTTGTCCAACACCATCGGCAACCCGCTGGACACGACGATTGCCCTGGAGAAGCTGATCTTCGAAGGTGTGCTCGACAAGTTCCCGGCGCTGAAGCTGCTGGCCGCACATGGCGGTGGTTTCCTCGGTTCCTACGCACCGCGCATGGACCGCAGCTGCTTCGTCTCGCCGCAGAACTGCAACCCCGAGATCGTGCTGCGCAAGAAGCCTTCGCAGTACCTGCGCCAGATCCACTTCGACGCCCTGGTCTTCACCGGCGAGGCGCTGCGCCACCTGGTGGCCGAGGTCGGCGCCAGCCAGGTCGTGCTCGGCACCGACCACCCGATTCCCTGGGAAGACGACCCCGTGGGCCATGTGATGGGCACGCCCGATCTCAGCGACGAGGACAGGCTGAACATCCTCGGCGACAACGCGATCCGGTTGCTGGGCCTGGACGGCTGACAACACCGAACGACACAAGGAGACAAACACCATGCACACCCCCCTGACCCACAGGCTGCGCCGAGGCAGCCTGGCCTTGTTCGCCGCGCTGGCGCTCGCGCCTGCCGCACAGGCCCAGAGCGGCGGCTACCCGAGCAAGCCCATCCGCATGATCGTGCCGCTGGCCGCCGGCAGCGCGGCCGACGTGGCGGCACGTGTGCTGGCGCAGAAGATGTCGCAGAACCTGGGCCAGACCATCGTCATCGAGAACATCGTCGGCGCGGCCGGCGCCATCGGCGCGGCGCAGGTGGCCAAGGCGGCGCCCGACGGCTACACGATCGGCGGCTTCAACGACAGCATCCTGACGATGGTGCCCCACCTGAACCCGAACACGCCGTTCAAGGCGCTCGAGGACTTCGCGCCGGTCAGCATCGCGGCCAACATCGATTTCAGCATCGCCGTCGCCACCACCTCGCGCTTCAAGACCGCGGCCGAACTGGTGGCCGCAGCGAAGGCGGCGCCCGGCAAGATCACCTATGCCTCGGGCGGCAACGGCAGCCCGCAGCACATGGCCGGGGCCTTGTTCGCAGCCCACACCGGCATCGTGATGGACCACGTGCCCTACCGCGGCGCCAGCCAGGCCGCGCAGGACGTGGCCGGCGGCCAGGTCGACGTCACGCTGCAGGGCATTGCCACCGTCGCCGCGCTGGCCAAGGGCGGCAAGCTGAAGCTGATCGGCGTGATGGGCGACAGCCGCAATGCCGAGTACCCCGACACGCCGACGCTGAAGGAACAAGGCATCAACGGCTTCGACTTCGGCACCTGGTTTGCGTTGACGGCGCCGGCCGCCACGCCCAAGGACATCATCAACCGGCTGCAGCGCGAGGTGGTGAAGGCCCTGGCCGACCCCGAGGTGAAGGAGCGTTATGCCGCCGTCGGCCTGCGCCCCAACGGCGGCACGCCCGACGCGATGATGCGTGTGGTGCGCGAGCAGTACGCACGCTACGGCAAGGCCATCCGCGACAACAACATCAAGGCCGATTGAGCCCTTGCCAGGAGCCCACCCGATGATCCGTTCCATCAACCCCGCCAGCGGCGAACAGCTGGCCGGCTTCGAGGCCCACGACGCGGCCGCGGTCGAGCAGCGGCTGGCTGCGGCCGTCGTTGCACAACGGGCCTGGCGCCAGCGCAGCGTGCTTGATCGCATGCCGCTGCTGACGGCGCTGGCCCAGGCCCTGCGCGCCAACATCGAACCCTGGTCGCGGCTGATCACGCTGGAAATGGGCAAGCCGCTGGCCGAGGCCCGCGCCGAGATCGAGAAGTGCGCGATGACCTGCGACTTCTACGCCGCCAACGCGCCGGCCATGCTGAACGACGAGCCGGTGGCCAGCGCTGCCAGCGACAGCCGCGTGGTCTATGACCCGCTGGGAGTGCTGCTGGCCGTGATGCCCTGGAATTACCCGTTCTGGCAGGCCGTCCGCGCCATCGTGCCGGCCCTGGCCGCCGGCAACGCCGTGCTGCTGAAGCACGCCAGCAACGTGCCGCAATGTGCGCTGGCGCTGGAACGGCTGTTTGTCCAGGCCGGCACACCACCCGGCCTGTTCGCCACGCTGCTGGTGGGCGCGCCCACCGTGGCACC
>JBASTF010000545.1:0-4369 GCA_049274755.1 Rubrivivax sp.
CAGCAGCACGACGCGGCTGCTGCGCACCGCCTGCAGCAGCGCCTTTTCCAGCCGCGGGCGCTCGACCCGCGCCACCCGTGCACGCGGCGGCTGGATCTTGGTGCTGGCAAAACGCAGGGCTTCCATGGGAGCGGCAAGCCTACTGGAAATGCAGAGCCGAGAAAAAGGGCCGTGCACGGCGCGAAGCCCCGCACGACCCAACTCCGGCATCCGGAGGACACAAACAATGGCTACCTCACCTTGCCGGCCTTCCAGGCATCCAGCAAGGTCTGGTAAGCGATGGTCTCACCCTTGGGCTTTTCGTTCGCGAGCTTTTTCCACGGTGCGCCCTTGTCGCTGAGCATCTTGGCCGCGTCGGCCTTCGGATTCAGCTTCGGTGTGCATTTCGCCATACCTGCGCGCTCCAGACGGCCCAGCACATCGTCCATCTCGTCGGCCAGCGTGTCCATGGCCTTCTGCGGCGTCATCTCGCCGGTGACGGCCTGGGCCACGTTCTTCCACCACAGCTGGGCCAGCTTCGGGTAGTCGGGCACGTTGGTGCCGGTCGGCGTCCAGGCCACACGCGCCGGGCTGCGGTAGAACTCGACGAGGCCACCGAGTTTGGGCGCCATGTCGGTCATCGCCTGGCTCTGGATGTCGCTTTCGCGGATCGGCGTCAGGCCCACGATGGTCTTCTTCAGGCTCACCGTCTTGCTGGTGATGAACTGCGCGTACAGCCAGGCTGCGGCGGTGCGATTGGCGTCATGGCCGTCGAAGAAGGTCCACGAGCCCACGTCCTGGTAGCCGTTCTGCATGCCCTGCTTCCAGTACGGGCCGTTGGGGCCGGGTGCCATGCGCCACTTCGGCGTGCCGTCGGCGTTCACCACCGGCAGCCCGGGCTTCACCATGTCGGCGGTGAAGGCCGTGTACCAGAAGATCTGCTGCGCGATCTGGCCTTGTGCCGGCACGGGACCGGACTCGCCGAAGGTCATGCCGGTGGCTTCCTTGGGCGCGAACTTCTTCATCCAGTCGACGTACTTCGTCAGCGCGTAGACGGCCGCCGGCGAGTTGGTCGCGCCACCGCGCGCCACGCTGGCGCCCACCGGCGTGCACTTGTCGTCGCCGACACGGATGCCCCACTCGTCGACCGGCATGCCGTTCGGGATGCCGACGTCGGCGGTGCCGGCCATCGACAGCCAGGCATCGGTGAAGCGCCAGCCCAGCGACGGATCCTTCTTGCCGTAGTCCATGTGGCCGTAGATCGGCTTGCCGTCGATCTCCTTCACGTCGTTCGTGAAGAAGGCGGCGATGTCCTCGTAGGCGCTCCAGTTCAGCGGCACGCCCAGGTCGTAGCCGTACTTCTTCTTGAACTTCTCCTTCAGGTCGGCGCGGTCGAACAGGTCGGCGCGGAACCAGTACAGGTTGGCGAACTGCTGGTCGGGCAACTGGTACAGCTTGCCGTCGGGCGCCGTGGTGAAGCTGGTGCCGATGAAGTCCTTCAGGTCCAGCCCGGGGTTCGTGAACTCCTTGCCCGCACCGGCCATGTAGTCGGTGAGGTTCATGATCTTGCCGTAGCGGTAGTGCGTGCCGATGAGGTCGGAGTCGCTGATCCAGCCGTCGTAGATCGACTTGCCCGACTGCATCGATGTCTGCAGCTTCTCGACGACGTCGCCTTCCTGGATCAGGTCGTGCTTGACGGTGATGCCGGTGATCTCGGTGAAGGCCTTCGCGAGCGTCTTGCTTTCGTACTCGTGCGTCGTGATGGTCTCGCTGACCACCGAGATCTCGGTCACGCCCTTGGCCTTCAGCTTGGCCGCGGCCTCGGCGAACCACTTCAGCTCGGCGGCCTGCTGGTCCTTGCTCAGCGTCGACGGCGTGAATTCGCTGTCGATCCACTTCTTCGCCGCGTCGCCTGCCGGCGCAGCCGCGGTGACGGCCGCCGACGCAGGGGCCGCGGCTGCCGGTTCTTCCTTCTTGCCGCAGCCGGCGGCTGCCAGCAGGACGGCCGCCGCGATGGCGGTGGTGCGCAAGTTCATTGCGTATCTCCTCTGATGTGTCATCCGCTTCCCCGTCGTTATCTTGGGTGGACCCCGCCCCGGGGAAGCACCGGGCCGGATTCACGAAAGGCGGGCGTCAGCCGCGGCGCATGATCAAAGCCAGCACGGCCATCGACAGCACGAAGCTGATCCAGACGCTGGGCTCCTGCGCCAGCGAGAACCATTCGGCCATGCGCTGGGCCAGGCCGACAAAAACAAGGTTGATGTAGGCGGCCGCCAGCAGCCCGATGAAGAGCCGGTCGCCGCGTGTCGTGGCCAGCGGCAGGAAACCCTTGCGCAGGCTCGTCGGCGACTTCAGCTCCCACAGCGTCATGCCGACCAGCATCAGCACGATGCAGCTGAAGAAGACCGCGACGGGAACCGTCCACACCATCCACGCGAACATCAGACTCTCCCCATCGCGAAGCCCTTGGCGATGTAGTGCCGCACGAACCAGATCACCACGGCGCCCGGCACGATGGTCAGCACGCCGGCGGCGGCCAGCGTCGCCCAGTCCATGCCGGAGGCCGACACCGTGCGTGTCATCGTCGCGACGATGGGCTTGGCGTTGACGCTGGTCAGCGTGCGCGCCAGCAGCAGCTCGACCCAGCTGAACATGAAGCAGAAGAAGGCCGCGACACCGACACCGGCCTTGATCAGCGGCAGGAAGATCGTGACGAAGAAGCGCGGGAAGCTGTAGCCGTCGATGTAGGCGGTTTCATCGATCTCGCGCGGAATGCCGCTCATGAAGCCTTCGAGGATCCACACCGCCAGCGGCACGTTGAAGACCAGGTGCGCCAGCGCCACCGCCAGGTGGGTGTCCATCAGCCCCACCGTCGTGTAGAGCTGGAAAAACGGCAGCAGGAACACCGCCGGCGGTGTCATGCGGTTGGTCAGCAGCCAGAAGAACACATGTTTGTCGCCGAGGAAGCTGTAGCGGCTGAAGGCATAGGCCGCCGGCAGCGCCACGGTCAGCGAGATGACGGTGTTGATGGCGACGTAGATCAGGCTGTTGATGTAGCCCGAGTACCAGCTGCGGTCGGTGAAGATCGTGCGGTAGTTGTCGAAGGTGAAGTGCTGCGGGAAGACCGTGAAGCTGGAGACGATCTCCTGGTTGGTCTTGAAGCTCATGTTGACCATCCAGTAGATGGGCAACAGCGCAAACACGATGTACGCGGCCAGGAAGAGGTGGCGCTTTTTCATGGCGTCGCCTCCTTGTCCGCGGTGCCGACCCGCTGCATCCAGTTGTAGAGCACGAAGCACAGCAGCAGGATGATCAGGAAGTAGATCAGCGAAAACGCCGCCGCCGGGCCCAGGTCGAACTGGCCGACGGCCTTCTGCGTCAGGTACTGGCTGAGGAAGGTCGTGGCGTTGCCGGGCCCGCCGCCGGTCAGCACGAAGGGCTCGGTGTAGATCATGAAGCTGTCCATGAAACGCAGCAGCACGGCGATCATGAGGACGCCGCGCATCTTCGGCAGCTGGATGTAGCGGAAGACCGCGAATTTGCTGGCACCGTCGATGCGGGCCGCCTGGTAGTAGGCGTCGGGGATGCTGCGCAGCCCGGCGAAGCCCAGCAGCGCGACCAGCGGTGTCCAGTGCCAGACGTCCATCACCAGCACGGTGAGCCAGGCATGGGTGGCGTTGCCGGTGTAGTTGTAGTCGAAGCCCAGCGCCTTCAGCCCGGCACCGAGCAGGCCGATGTCGGCACGGCCGTAGATCTGCCAGATCGTGCCGACGACGTTCCAGGGAATCAGCAGGCTGAGTGCGACGATGACCAGCACGGCGCTGGACTTCCAGCCCGTCGCCGGCATGGCCAAGGCCAGCGCGATGCCCAGCGGAATCTCGATGGCGAGCACGGCAAACGAGTAAGTCAGCTGCCGCCACAGCGCGGCATGCAGGTCGCCGTCGCGCATGACCTTCGCAAACCACTCGGTGCCGACAAAAACACGGCGCTCGGGGCTGATGATGTCCTGCACCGAGTAGTTCACCACCGTCATCAGCGGCAGGATGGCCGAAAACGCGACGCAGACGAACACCGGCAGGATCAGGAACCAGGCCTTCTGGTTGACGGGCTTGTTCACCGCGCTCATGCCACCAGCTCCTCGTTTTTGTAGAAGCAGGTGTGCGTGCCCAGCACCTGCAGCCAGGCCGTGTCGCCAGGCTTCGGCAGCGTGGCGTCCAGTGGCAGGCGGGCCTTGATCTGGTGTCCACCCACCTGGCCGGTCAGCATCGCGTGGGTGCCGATGTCCTGCGCCAGCGTCACCGCCACCGGCAGTGCGCCCGGCGCTTCGGCTGCGGCCAGCTGCACGTACTCGGGCCGCACACCGAGCTTCAGCTCGCCATCGGGCAGCGCC
>JBASTF010000546.1:0-5203 GCA_049274755.1 Rubrivivax sp.
GCCGTCCGCCGACGGCGGCGGTGTGCACGATCAACAGCCCGGCATCGTCACCGATCGCCGCGGGCGTCGGGGCGGCGCCCTCCAGATACAGGCTTGCCAGCGCCGACCCGGCCGCACCGGCATCCGCGCCGGGGCCGGTGGTGTACTTGCGCACCCCAGCGATGTCGGCACCTGCCACCAGCGGCTGCAGGTCCGGCGCGACGATCAGCAGCTTGGGCGTGGTATCCGACAGCACATGGGCCACTTCCTCGGCAGACAGGCGCCAATTGATCGGCACCACGAGGGCGCCCAGACGGGCTGCGGCGCCGATGACGTCGACATAGGCCTGACCGTTGTGCGCCAGGATGGCAACACGATCGCCCACCGTGATCCCTTCACCCGCCAATCCGGCGGCCAGGCTCGCAACGCGCGCTGCGTACTGCGCGTGGGTGATCGACTGCCCGTCGGCGACGAAGGCCGTGCCGCTGCCATGCAGCAGGGCATTGCGTTCGATCTGGTCGTGGAGTGTGAAGGATCTGAGGGTCACGGCGCGGGTTCTCCGTTGGCGGCTGACAAAGTGGTGGATGGCTCGGACGGCGCTGGCGCTGATGGCGTCGAAGGCGGCATGACCTCGCGCAGGAACTCGATCAGGGTGGCGGTGAAAGCATCGTTGGCGTCGCCTGCCACCATGTGCCCGGCGCCGGCCAGCGCGACGAATCGGGCCTGCGGAAACGTCTGCTGGAACTGCTCTGCGCCCGCTGGGCTGATCACGTCGCTGCGCGCGCCGCGCACCAACATCAGCGGGCCTGCATAGCCCGCCAGGGCGCGCTCGAAGAACGCCGGATCGTTGCGGTGGTTGTGGTTCTCGTCGTTCATCAGGCGTTGGTCCCAGTGCCAGGTCCAACGCCCCGCCCGATTCAGGCGCAGGTTCTTCCGCAATCCGCGCGGGTGGGCCATGACCGGGCGGCCCCGGTAGCTGGCGATGTGGCGAGCCGCATCCTGCAGCGTCGCAAAGCCATCCGGATGCGCGCGCATGAACTCGACGATGCGGTCGACACCCTTGGCCTCGACGCGCGGAGCAATGTCCACCAGGGCCAGGGCAGCGATGGGCGGTGCGTCGCTCCGCGCGGCCATCGCCATGCCGATCATGCCGCCGAGCGAGGCACCCACCAAGGCGAGCGGCGATCCCAGAGCGTGGCAGAAACGGGCCATGTCGCGCGACATCGTCTCGATGCGGTAGTCCCCGTGCACCGACCAGGCCGACCCGCCATGCCCTGGAAGGTCCAGCGCGACGGAGCGCCATCCGGCCTGCGCCATGGCGAGCGCCGTGCCGCCCCAGGCATGCCGGGTCTGGCCACCGCCATGCAGCAGCAGCACGGTGGGCGCAGCTTCGGGCCCGGCAACATCGGCAACCCACGAGCCGCCGTCGAACCCGCAGAACTCGCGACGCTCAGCCACATCCATGGAGCCGACGCATCAACGGCGCCCCTCGGTTGTACGGCCGACCTCTTGCCCGCGATTCTCGTGATTCGACGATGCACCGCGGCGGTGACACTCGATGGCTGCTGGGATCGTTCATCAGTAGACAAACAGCGACTTGCCAGGGCGGATCATGGTCAGCTCGACGTAGCGCCCCCCGTGATGCTGGCCGGCCGCAAAGCTCAATTGGAAACCATTCAGGTCCATGCTGCGGCTGTTTTGGACTGCAACGATGAACCGTTCGCGCGTCGGTTCGGGGCCTGCAAGTAGCAGCGCCTTCGCGAATGCCTTGGCCGCGACGAAGCCGGTCATCGCTGCATAGCCGATGTGATCGTCCTTCCCGGCTGCCTTCATCAGCGTTCTGAACTCTTTCGACAGAGGAGACTTCTCCAGGAACGGTGCTGGCATCGTCTGCGCTACCACGATCCCGGCGGCCTGCTTTCCGAGTTCGCGCAAGAGCTGATTGGTGTCAGCCACCGAAAGCATCAGCACTTGCGCGGCGGTGTCCAGCTTTCTGAACTCGCGCGTGAACTCAATCGTCGCCTTGCCGGCCATCATGACGAGCACGGCCTGCGGTTTGGCTCGCGCTATCGTCTGCGCCGCGGTGATGGCATCGCGCGCATCCGTCTCGATCGAAGCCGCGACCACTGGCGTCATCTGACGCTTCTTCAGCGCGGCCTCTGCGCCCGCCAGTCCATCCTTGCCGAACGCATTATTCTGGTACGCCACGGCTATCGACTTGTGGCCGATGGTCGTCAGATGCTGAACCATCTTCTCGGCTTCAACGCCATATGACGCCATGACCGTGAACAGGTATCGATTGTGTTCGCGGCGCAAACTGTCGGCACCGGTGAACGCCGCAAACAGCGGCACCCGGCGTTCGGCGATCAAGGGTAGCACCGCCGCGACGGGCGCGGTGCCCAGACTGCCGACGAGCATGAACACGCCGTCTTCGTCCAGCATCTTCACGGTGTTCGCCAATGCCCGTGGCGCCGCATAGCCATCGTCCATTTGAATCAGCTTGATGCTGCGGCCGTGAACACCTCCCCGCCGGTTGACGTCCTCCAGGCCGACCTTGAATCCTTCGCTGTAGTCCGTGCCAATGGCGCCCAGGGGCCCAGTGAGAGAAACGCTCTGTCCGATGAGCACGCTCTACGCCGTCACGCCCGGCTCGGCGATTGCTGACTGCACGTAAAAAAGCGCGATACCCGCGGCGATCACCGCCGCAGCATCCCGCAGAACACCAACGACCCTCGCTGAACAGCGCCATGCAGCTTTCCGCCAACCCAATGGATGGACGCGATCACCTGATCCTCGCTGCATGGGAACTCCTTGTTGGATCACAAAGGGGTTAGGAACGCCGTCCGACATCCGTCTCGAAGTCGGCGCTGCCGGTATGCTGCATCCAGCTCCGGTAGTTGGGGTACAGGCGTTCGAAGGCCCGCAGCATTTCCTCTCGCGGCACATCGACATAGGCGCCACGGTCGCTGATGTACTCCATGTGGCGCCGCCCCTGGTTGTCGAACTCGTGGAAGATCGAATCGGCGCTGCCGTCGAACTCCAGCGGCTTGACGCCGGCCTTCTGGCACAGGCTCAGGTTGAAGGCCGGGGTGGCCTTGAGCCAGCGGCCGTCGATCAGCAACTCCGTGTAGCCGTGGTAGGCGAACACGTCGCTCTTCATCATCTCGCGCAGTCGCGGGCTGGTGAGGTGGTTGCGCACGTCGGCAAAGCCCAGGCGGGCCGGCACACCGAGCACGCGCGCCGCAGCGGCCAGCAAGGTCGCCTTGGGCACGCAGAAGCCGCGCCCACTCGCCACCACCTGGCTGGCCTTGAGACCCGCTTCCGACATGTCGAAGTGATACGGGTCGTAGCGGAAGCCGTCGCGCACGGCGTAGTACAGCTTGACACCAATGTCGCGTGGCGTCATCGCGGCGTCGGCATGGGCATGGGCGAACGCCTGCACCGCCGGATGGTCGCTGTCGACGAAGCGCCCGGGCGCGAGGTAGTCGGCAGTGGGAACGGCGGGTTCGTGGGCAGCGGCAGTCATGTCTGGACCTGATGAAGCTTCTTGCAGGGTTGTTGACGAGCATCGCACTGCAGGTCACCGGCGGCTACCACCCGGGGCCGTGGAAACCCTAGGGGCCTGGCGACTGTCGCAGGCAGAGATCGACTATATCATCGAACGTACGTTAGTTAGCTGTAGGATGCCGACTCTGCCATGACCGCCCCACCCGCATTCACCACCCTCCTCTCGCCGCTGCGGCTGGGCGCCCATACCGTGCGCAACCGCAGCCTGATGGGTTCGATGCACACCGGCCTCGACGGTCTGGAGCGCGGTGTCGAGCGGCTCGCCGCCTTCTACGCCGAACGCGCACGCGGCGGCGCCGCGTTGATCGTGACCGGCGGCTTCGCAATGAACCTGGAGGCGCTGCTGGACGACCACGGCCCCCGGCTCATGACACCAGAACAAGCCCATGCGCTGCGGCCCATCCCGCACGCGGTGCATGCCGAAGGCGGCAAGATCCTGCTGCAGGTGCTGCATACCGGACGCTACGGCAAGACGGCGCAACTCGTCGGCGCGTCCAGCATTCCGTCGCCGATCAACCGCCGCGTGCCGCGCACCCTGAGCACCGCCGAGGTCTGGCAAACGATCGACGACTTCGTCAACTGTGCCGAACTGGCGATGCAAGCCGGCTTCGACGGCGTCGAGGTGATGGCCTCGGAAGGCTACTTGATCAACCAGTTCACCACCACGCGCTGCAACAACCGAACCGACGAATTTGGCGGCAGCATGGCCAACCGCCACCGCCTGCCGGTGGAAATCGTGCGCCGCACTCGCCGGCGGCTGGGGCCCGAGGCCCTGATCATGTACCGCCTGTCGGCGCTCGACCTGGTCGAGGGCGGCGCACCGGCGCACGAGGTCATCGCGCTGGCTCAGGCCGTCGAGGCCGCCGGCGCCGACGTCATCAACACCGGGTTCGGCTGGCACGAGGCCAAAGTCCCGACCATCGCCTACCTGGTGCCGCGCGCCGCCTTTCGTTTCGCCGCGGCACGCATCAAGCGTGCCATCGGCATCCCGCTGATCGTCTCCAACCGCATCAACACCCCGGACGTGGCCGAGGAGATCCTGGCCAGCGGCGACGCGGACATGGTGTCGATGGCGCGGCCGTTCCTGGCCGACGCCGACTTCGTGCGCAAGGCGGCGGCCGGTCGCCCGGACACCATCAATACCTGCATCGCCTGCAACCAGGCTTGCCTGGACTTCATCTTCAACGGCCGGCCCACGTCCTGCCTGGTCAACCCACGCGCTGGTCGCGAGTTGGAGTTCCTTCAGATGCCGGCGCCCAAGGCCAAGCATCGCGTCGCGGTCGTCGGCGCCGGGGCGGCCGGGCTGGCCTGCGCGGTGACCGCAGCGGAGCGCGGCCATGAGGTGACGCTGTACGAGGCCGCCCCGTCCATTGGTGGCCAGCTCAACCTGGCTCGCGCGGTGCCTGGCAAGGAGGAGTTCCACGAGCTGGTTCGCTACTTCGAAGCCCGCACGGAGCAAGAGGGAGTGCAACTGCGCCTCGGCCAGCGGCCGGGCGCGGACGAACTGGCTGCGGCGAAGTTCGACCACATCGTCGTGGCCACCGGCGTGCGTCCGCGTTCCCCACGAATCGAAGGCCTGGACCATCCCAAGGTGATGGGCTATGCCGACCTGCTCTCGGGGCGCAGGCAGGCGGGCCGTCGCGTGGCCATCATCGGC
>JBASTF010000547.1:0-6143 GCA_049274755.1 Rubrivivax sp.
GGCACCGGCCGGCTGCGCCACCGCGGCTGCCGCACCCAGCAGCAGCGCGGCCGCCAGCGCGGCCCTACTTCGCATAGCTGATGCGGTAGATCGCGCCCAGTTGTTCGTCGCTGATCAGCAGCGCGCCGTCGGGCATCTGCAGGAAGTAGGTCGGCCGGCCGCTGAAGCTGTCGTTGCTGGGATCCAGGAAGCCGGTCATGAAGGGCCGCACACGGGCGTTGTTGCCTTGGGCGTCGGTCTGCACCGTGATGACGTCGTAGCCGAACTTCTGCGTGCGGTTCCACGAGCCCTTGCGTGCAACGAAGACCGTGTTGCGGTATTCGGCCGGGAACATGCTGCCGGTGTAGAAGTGCACGCCCATCGCGGCGGCGTGCGGACCCATGGTCTGCACCGGCAGCGTCACACCTTCACAGGCGTTCAGGCGCGGGAAGTCGCGGTCGATGATGCCCTGGGCATGGCAGTAGGGGAAACCGAAGTTCTGGCCCGCCTTGCTCATGCGGTTCAGTTCGTCGGCGGGGCCGTCGTCGCCCATCCAGTCACGGCCATGGTCGGTGAACCACATCTCCTTGGTCTCGGGGTGCCAGGTGAAGCCCTGGGTGTTGCGCACACCGCGTGCGACCACTTCCATGCCCGAGCCGTCGGCGTTGTAGCGGCGGATCTGCGCGTACTCCTGGCCCGGCTCGCAGATGTTGCAGGGCGCGCCGAAAGGCACGTAGAGCTTGCCGTCCGGCCCGAAGGCGATGTACTTCCAGTTGTGGTGCTGTTCCTTCGGCAACTGGAAGGCCGCCGTCATGTCCACCGGCTGTGCGTTCGGGTTGTTGGCGATGCCGTCAAAACGCAGCACCTTGTCGATGGCCATCACGTACAGCGCGCCGTTGCCGTAGGCCACGCCCGAGGGCTGCACCAGCTTGTCGACGACCACGCGGCTCGTGCGCGCACTGCCGTTGTCTGTGAGTTCGTAGACACGGCCGATGCCGCGCGTGCCGATGTAGATCTTGCCGTTCTCGGCCCGTGCCATCGCACGGGCGCCAGGCATGCCGGTGGCCCAGATCTCGGCCTTGAAGCCAGGCGGCAGCTTGAAGCTCTGCAGCGGAATCTCGCTGGCCGGCGTGGCCGTCAGCTTGCCCGCCACCGGCGCCAGCGTGGAACTGGCCTGGTCGGGCAGGCGGCCCTGCTGCCAGGCCTGGGCCACCGGGGCCATTGCGGGGTTGGCAGCGCCAGTGGGCGGGGTGGACTGGCAGGCGGCCAGCAGCGACAGCGTCGTCGCCACGGCCAGCGTGGTGCGGATCAGCATCGTGTGTCTCCTCGGTTGTTCTGGGCCCGGCATCGGTGGCCAGGGCGCGGCGATTATGGGGAGCCCAATGCAGACCATCCGCCGGTGTGGGCTTGTGCGGCGCTAGCGTTTCCACCAATCGCCGGCGAACTGCCCTTGCAGCCAGTCGACGAAGCCGCTCACTTTGCTCGGTACCAGGCGCGGCGACGGGAACACCGCATGGATCTCCTGCGCCGGCAAGGCCCAGTCGGTGAGCAGGGGTTGCAGCGCGCCGGCCCGCAGCGAGGCCTGCGCCACATAACAGGGCAGCAGCGCCAGGCCCATGCCCTCGCGCGCCGCGGCCAGCAGGGCCGAGAGGTTGTTGCTGCGCAGCGGGCCTTGCACCAGCACCGAGGCGGTGCCGCCGCCCGGGCCATGGAAGGTCCAGCGGTCGTCGCCCTGCACACTGCTGTAGACCAGGGCGCGGTGCTGCGCCAGGTCGGCAGGTTCGGCCGGTGCGCCCTGCTGCTGCAGGTAGGCGGGCGCCGCCACCAGCACCCAGGGGTTGCGGCCCAGCCAGCGTGCGCCCAGCGACGAATCGGCCAGCCGCCCCATGCGCAAGGCCAGGTCGATGCCTTGTTCGACGAGGTTGACGTAGCGGTCCTCGAAACTCAGGTCCACCTGCAGTTCCGGGTGCTGCTGCATGAAACGCAGCACCAGCGGCGTCAGCACACGCCGGCCGAAGGCCACCGAGGTGCTGATGCGCAAGCTGCCCTGCACACGGCTTTGCATCAGCGCCGCCAGGTTGTCGGCGTCGTCGAGTTCACGTGCGATCAGCTTGCACTTGTCGTAGTAGGCCGCGCCGACCTCGGTGGGCGTGACACCGCGTGTGCTGCGGTGGAGCAGGCGTGCGCCGAGGCGCTGTTCCAGCGCCGCCACATGTTTGCTCGCTGTCGGCTGCGTGAAGCCCAGGTCGGCACCGGCGCGGCTGAAGCTGCCGGTTTCGACGATGCGGATGAAGAGCCGCAGCCCGGCGACGGTGTCCATGCCAGCCACTGTAGCCAGCGCCGGCGCCGCATTCCATGCCGGAATAGCTCTTAGTGTTTTGTCTTGGCTTCACGGCTGCGGCGGCTGCGAGGACCATCGCCGGCATCAACCTGGAGGCAGCAATGGCCAAGATGAAAGCCGCGATGGCGGCGGTGCTGGTGATGGAAAAGGAGGGTGTGACCCAGGCCTTCGGCGTGCCGGGCGCAGCGATCAACCCGCTGTATGCGGCGCTGCGCGAACGGCAGTCGATCGCGCACATCCTGGCGCGGCATGTCGAGGCCGCCAGCCACATGGCCGAGGGTTACACCCGTGCACGCGCCGGCAACATCGGTGTCTGCATCGGCACCAGCGGCCCGGCCGGCACCGACATGCTGACAGGGCTGTATTCGGCCGGTGCCGACAGCATCCCCATCCTCTGCATCACCGGCCAGGCGCCACGTGCGCGGCTGTACAAGGAAGACTTCCAGGCCGTGGACATCGAGTCCATCAGCAAGCCGCTGACCAAGCTGAGCCTGACGGTGCGTGAACCGGCCCAGGTACCACGTGCCTTCCAGCAGGCCTTCCACCTGATGCGCAGCGGCCGCCCGGGGCCGGTGCTGATCGACCTGCCTTTCGATGTGCAGATGGCCGAGATCGAGTTCGACATCGAGACCTACGAGCCGCTGCCGGTCTACAAGCCCCGGGCCAGCCGCGCCCAGGCCGAGAAGGCGCTGGACATGCTGGCCACGGCGACGAAACCACTGATCGTGGCCGGCGGCGGCATCGTCAACGCTGATGCCGCGGCGCTGCTGCAGGAGTTCGCCGAACTCGCCGGCGTGCCGGTGGTGCCGACGCTGATGGGCTGGGGCACGGTGCCCGACGACCACCCGCTGATGGCCGGCATGGTGGGCCTGCAGACCAGCCACCGCTATGGCAACGCAACGATGCTGGCCAGCGACTTCGTGCTCGGCATCGGCAACCGCTGGGCCAACCGCCACACCGGCTCGGTCGAGGTCTATACGAAGGGCCGGCGCTTCGTGCACGTGGACATCGAGCCGACGCAGATCGGCCGTGTGTTCATGCCCGACTACGGCATCGTCAGCGATGCAAAGGCGGCGCTGGAACTGTTTGTGCAACTGCTGCAGGAACGCCGCGCCGCCGGCACCTGGCCCGACTTCAGCGCCTGGGCCGCGCGCTGCGCCGAACGCAAGCGGCTGATGCACCGCAAGAGCCACTTCACCGAGACGCCGATCAAGCCGATGCGGGTCTACGAAGAGATGAACCGCGCCTTCCCGCGCGACACGGTGTACGTCTCGACCATCGGCCTGAGCCAGATCGCCGGCGCGCAGTTCCTGCATGTGCACGGGCCGCGGCAGTGGATCAACTGCGGCCAGGCCGGCCCGCTGGGCTGGACGCTGCCGGCAGCCCTGGGTGTTGTCGCGGCCGACCCCACACGCTGTGTCGTCGGCCTGGCCGGCGACTACGACTTCCAGTTCCTGATCGAGGAACTCGCCGTCGGCGCGCAGTTCCACCTGCCCTACGTGCAGGTGCTGGTGAACAACAGCTACCTGGGGCTGATCCGGCAAAGCCAGCGTGGTTTCGAGATGGACTACTGCGTGCAACTGGCCTTCGACAACCAGAACGTCGCCGACCCGGCGCTGCGCGGCTACGGCGTGGACCACCAGAAGGTCATCGAAGGCCTGGGCTGCAAGGCGCTGCGGGTCACCGACCCCGAGCAGATCCACGCCGCCCTGTTGCAGGCTAGGGAAATGGCGCAGCGCCACCGGGTGCCTGTCGTGGTGGAATGCATCCTCGAGAAGGTGACCAACATCGCGATGGGCACCGAGATCGACAAGGTCCAGGAATTCGAGGACATCGACTGCCGCCATCCCGAGGGCCGGGCCGGCCTGGAAATGGCGGGGCTGCTCGAATGACGACGACCACAGCGCACCACGGAGACACCATGCCGCGTTTTGCCGCCAATCTTTCGATGCTGTTCACCGAAGTGCCCTTCCTCGACCGCTTCGAGCGTGCGGCGCGGGCCGGTTTTTCGTCGGTGGAGGTGCAGTTCCCCTACGAGGCACCGGCGGCGACGATCCGCGAACGCCTGGTCGCCAACCGGCTGCGCATGGTGCTGCACAACCTGCCCGGCGGCGACACCGCGGCCGGCGACCGTGGCATCGGCTGCCACCCGGCGCGGGTGGAGGAATTCCGCGCTGGCGTCGCACGTGCCATCGACTACGGCACGACGCTGGGGGTGCCGCAGCTGAACTGCCTGGCCGGCATCGCGCCGGCGGGTGTCGACGAACAGACACTGCGCCAGACCTTCGTCGAGAACCTGCGCTACGCCGCGCCACGGCTGAAGGCGGCCGGGCTGAAGCTGCTGATCGAGCCGATCAACAACCACGACGTGCCGGGCTTCTGGCTGAACAACACGCCCAAGGCCATTTCCGTCATCGAGGAAGTGGGCTCGGACAACCTCTTTGTGCAGTACGACGTCTACCACGCGCAACGCTACGAAGGCGAGATCGCCGGCACGCTGAGTAAGTACCTTCCACACATCGCCCATGTGCAGGTGGCCGACAATCCCGGCCGCAACGAGCCGGGCACGGGCGAGATCCACTACGACTTCGTCTTTGCCCACCTGGACCGCATCGGCTACACCGGCTACGTGGGCTGCGAGTACAAGCCCGCCGGCAGCACCGAAGCGGGCCTGGCCTGGCTGGAGCACGCCCGCCGGCGCCTGCGCGCCACGTCCTGAAGCAACACCACGAACACACACCATGAGCGAAGCCCCCCGCAAACTCGGTTTCATCGGCCTGGGCATCATGGGCACGCCGATGGCGGGCCATCTGCGCGCCGCCGGCCACGAACTCTTCGTCACCACACGCAGCAAGCTGCCGCAGGCCCTGCTGGACGCCGGCGCCGTGGCCTGCGCCAACGCACGCGAGGTGGCGCAGCGCGCCGACATCGTGTTCACGATGGTGCCGGACACGCCCGACGTGGAAACCGTGCTGTTCGGCGACAGCGGTGTTGCCGCCGGGCTGACGGCCGGCAAGACCGTCGTCGACATGAGCTCGATCAGCCCCATCGAGACCAAGAAGTTCGCCGCGAAGATCAATGCGCTGGGCTGCGACTACCTCGACGCGCCGGTCTCCGGCGGCGAAGTCGGCGCCAAGGCGGCCAGCCTGACCATCATGGTCGGCGGCCCCGAGGCCACGTTCCAGAAGGTCCAGCCGCTGCTGGCGCTGATGGGCAAGAACATCACCCTGGTCGGCGGCAACGGCGATGGGCAGACCACCAAGGTGGCGAACCAGATCATCGTCGCGCTGAACATCGCCGCCGTCAGCGAAGCCCTGGTCTTCGCCAGCAAGGCCGGCGCCGACCCGGCCAAGGTGCGCCAGGCGCTGATGGGCGGTTTCGCGGCCAGCCGCATCCTCGAAGTGCATGGCGAGCGCATGATCAAGCGCACGTTCAATCCGGGCTTCCGCATCAAGCTGCACCAGAAAGACCTGGCGCTGGCGATGGCCGGCGCCAAGGCCCTGGGCGTGGCGCTGCCGCAGACCGCCGGCGCGGCCCAGCTGATGCAGGCCTGTGCCGCCAATGGCATGGAAGAACTCGACCATTCGGCCCTGGTGAAGGCGCTGGAACTGATGGCCAACCACCCTGTGGCCGAAGGATGACGGTCGTCGCGGACCCACGCGCCTTTCTGCGCAGCCTGTACGACGCTGCCGTGCAGCGTGCGCTGCCGGCCCACAACACGGCAGCCCATCTGCCCGCCCCACCGAAGGGCCGCACCCTGGTGCTGGGCGCCGGCAAGGCCGGCGGCGCGATGGCCGCGGCCGTCGATGCCTTGTGGCCGGCG
>JBASTF010000548.1:0-3846 GCA_049274755.1 Rubrivivax sp.
GCGCGGCATCGCGCTGACGGCGGCACCGCTGCTCGGCGCCTTCGTCGCGCGCGAGGTGCCGGGTGCGTTGCTGCTGGGCCCCGACGAAGAGGCCGAACAATGGGTCAGCGTCGCGGCGCGTGGCCAGGGGCTGGACCATGCGGTGTGCCGCAAGCAGCGCCATGGTGACCTGGATGTCGACGTGGCGCTGCCGGTCGTCGATGTGCGTGGCCGCGCCGTCGTGCTGTTCGACGATGTGGCCAGCAGCGGGCGCACGCTGGCGGCGGCGGCGCGTGGTGTGCTGGCCCAGGGAGCGGCCAGCGTCGACGCCGTCGTCACACACGCCATCTTCGCCGGCGATGCGGTGGCTGCCGTGCATGCTGCCGGTGTGCGCCGGCTGTGGAGCAGCGACAGCGTGCCGCATGCCAGCAACGCCGTGTCGGTGGTGCCGCTGCTGGCCGCGGCGCTGCGGGGGGATGTGTGAGCGACGGCGAACGCCGTCAGCCGCTGGCTGAGGTGTCCGATCTCATCGCCATCGGTGTGCCGCTGCCGTTCCAGGTGCTCGACGCCCAGGGCCGGCTGCTGCTGGCCGCGGGCCACACGATCAGCAGCGACCGCCAGCTGCAAGCCTTGCACGACCGTGGCGCCTGCGTCATCTGGGCCGAGGCCGAGGCGGTGCGCCAGGCGCTGGCCCAGGCCGCCGGCACCGCCAACCAGCGCATCGAAGCCATCCGCCAGCCGACGCTGTTCGACGGCTGGGAGCAGCACCTGTGGGCGCTGGACACGCTGCTGCGCAACCTGGGGCGCAGCCCCGGGCAGCGGGCCGAGATCGAAGCCCGCGCCGACCGCCACATCGCTTTGGTCGACCGCCACCCCGACGCGGCGCTGTTCCTCTGCGTGCGCCAGGACGACCGGCGTTTTGCGCTCTACGGCCTGGCCCATGCACTGCACACCGCCACCATCGTGCTGCTGGCGGGCCGGCTGCTGGGCGCCGATGCGCAGCGTGCCCGCACCGGCGTGCTGGCTGCGCTGACGATGAACGCCGCCATCGTCGAGCTGCAGGCGCGGCTGTCCGAGCAGACCGAGCCGCCGGGCAAGCGCCAGGTGGACGAGATCCGCAACCACCCGCAGGCCTCGGTGCAGAAACTGCGCGACAGCGGCGTCGACGACGCCGACTGGCTGGGTGCGGTGGCCGAGCACCACGAGCAGACCGGCGGCGGCGGTTATCCACGCGGCCTGCAGCAGGTGGCCGATCTGCCGCGGCTGCTGCGTGCCGCCGATGTCTTCATGGCCAAGATCAGCCCGCGTGCCGCACGGGCGCCGCTGCTGCCGCAGATGGCGGCGCGGCAGCTGTTCCAGGAAGAATCGGGCAGCCCGCTGGCGGCAGCGCTGATCAAGGCTGTCGGCGTCTATCCGCCGGGCGACTTCGTGCGCCTGCGCAATGGCGACGTCGCGGTGGTCACGCAGCGTGCGGCGGCGGGCCGGCCGGTGCAGGCGGTGGCCATCGTCGATGCACGCGGCAAACCGCTGACGCAGGCGCCGCAGCGCGACACCGGCGTGCCCGACTTTGCGATTGCCGGCGCTGTGCCCGACCGTGCCGGGCTGCCGCGGGTGCTGCCCGAGCAGGTCTACGGCCTGCTGCCGCCGTAGCGGCGGCGCAGCCGTTCAGCGCTGCGCCGTGCTGCCGGCGGCCGCGGCGGCCTTGGCCGCGGCTTCGGCGTCGCCGAGGTAGTAGCGCTTGATCGGCTTCAGGTCGGCGTCGAGTTCGTAGACCAGCGGAATGCCGTTGGGGATGTTCAGGCCCACGATGTCGGCGTCGCTGATGCCGTCCAGCACCTTCACCAGCGCGCGGATGCTGTTGCCGTGCGCGGCGATGACGAGGCGCTGGCCGCTGCGGATGGCCGGCGCCAGGCGCTCGTTCCAGCACGGCAGCACGCGGGCCACCGTGTCCTTCAGGCATTCGGTCAGCGGCACTTGCTCGGGCGCCAGCCTGGCGTAGCGCAGGTCCTGGCGCTGGCCACGCGGGTCGCTGGCTTCCAGCGCCGGCGGCGGCGTGTCGTAGCTGCGGCGCCAGACCAGCACTTGCGCGTCACCGTACTGCTTGGCCATGTCGGCCTTGTTCAGCCCTTGCAGCGCGCCGTAGTGGCGTTCGTTCAGCCGCCAGTCGTTCAGCACCGGCGTCCAGGTGCGCTGCATCTCATCCAGGCAGTGCCAGAGTGTCCAGATCGCACGTTGCAGCACCGAGGTGTAGGCAACGTCGAACTCGTGGCCCGCTTCCTTCAGCAGCCGCCCGGCCGAGCGCGCCTGCGCAACGCCGGTGTCCGTCAGCGGCACGTCGGTCCAGCCGGTGAAACGGTTTTCGAGGTTCCAGGTGGACTCCCCGTGGCGGATGAGGACGAGCTTGTGCATGCACCGAATTCTATAATCCGATGCTTTGCCCGACCGGACGCGCCGCGCCTTGAAGTTCCTCATCGACAACTGGATGCTGATCCTGATGGCCGTCACCTCGGGTGGCCTGCTGCTGTGGCCGAACCTGGGCAAGGGCGGCGGGGGGGGCATCAGCACGGCCGCCGCCGTGCAGCTGATCAACCGCAGCAAAGGTGTGCTGATCGACGTCTGCGAGCCCGACGAGTTCGCCGCCAGCCATGCCGGCGGTGCACGCAACGTGCCGCTGGGCCAGTTGCCCGAGGCCAAGGGCCTGCCGACGAACAAGACGCTGCCGCTGGTGCTGCTGTGCGCCACCGGTGCACGGGCTGCCCGTGCCGCAGGCATTCTGCGCAAGGCCGGCTACGAAGGCGCTGTCGCCGTGACCGGTGGCAACCGCGCCTGGCGCGAAGCCAACCTGCCGATGGAAAAGGGCGAAAAGGCGGAAAAGGCTGACAAGGCCGAAAAAGCCGAGAAGACCGAAAAGGGCGCCTGAGCGACCGGGGTTTCGCCGTCGCGGGACAATCGCGTTTTGTTCCACCCACCACGCCCGTCCATGAAGCCCGTGCGCATGTACACGACCCTGGTCTGCCCCTTCTGCGTGCGGGCGAAGGCCTTGCTGAAACAGCGTGGTGTCGAGCAGATCGAGGAGGTCCGCGTCGACCTGAACCCGGACGAGCGCATGGCGATGATGGAGCGCACCGGCCGCCGCACGGTGCCGCAGATCTTCATCGGCGACACCCATGTCGGCGGCTGCGACGACCTGGTCGCGCTGGACCAGCAGGGTGGGCTGATGCCGCTGCTGGGCGGCGCCTGACCGCGGGGTCGGCCGTCACGGCCGGCCGGTCATAATCGCGGCCCACTTTCCCCCCGAACCCGAGACCGCCATGGCCGACGAAGCGACCCCCGTTTTCCAGATCCAGCGCATGTACCTGAAGGACTTGTCGCTGGAGCAACCGAACTCGCCGCAGATCCTGCTCGAGCAGCAGCAGCCGCAGGTGGACATCAACCTGGCGATGGGCGCCGAGAACATCGCCGACGGCATCGTCGAGGTGTTTGTCACCGCCACCGTGACCACCAAGGTCAAGGACAAGGTGCTGTTCCTCGTCGAAGCCAAGCAGGCCGGCATCTTCGAGATCCGCAACGTGCCGGAAGATCAGATGCAGGGCATCATCGGCATCGTCTGCCCGCAGATGATCTACCCCTACCTGCGTGCCATCGTCTCCGACGTCTGCACACGCGCCGGCTTCCCGCCCATCCTGCTGACCGAAGTCAACTTCCAGGCCATGTTCGAGCAGCAGCAGGCTGCCGCGGCCAACGGCGGCGCTTCGCGCATCATCACCTCGGCCAACTGAGGCCGCGATGAAGATCGCCGTGCTCGGGGCCGGTGCCTGGGGCACGGCCCTCGCCGCGGCGGCGGCGCCGCGGCACGAGGTGCTGCTG
>JBASTF010000549.1:0-1924 GCA_049274755.1 Rubrivivax sp.
GAACAGCAGCTGGCCGTTGTGGCCCAGCAGGCTGACCTCGCGTGCACCCAGCTGCTCGCGCACACGTTCCAGCGTCAACGGGCCGATGCTGTTGCGCTGTTCGGCCAGGCGCTCGGCGGCCAGCCGCGCCTTGCTGCCGACGTCGCCGACCAACGCGTCCAGCGAGGTCTTGCCCAGCGACAGGCCGGCGTCCAGCGCACCGGCCACCTTGACGTCGAACCAGGCCTCGATGCTGCGCGAAACGAACTGGTAGCTCACCGTGTAGATCACCAGGCCCGGCAGCAGGCCGACGACGGCGAAGATGCCGGCCAGCTTGATGAGCAGCCGGCTGCCGAACTTGCCGCGGCGTGTGCGCACGGCCAGGCGCAGCATCGCCAGCGCGATGACCAGCACCAGCAGCGCCGCGACGGCGACGTTGACCCAGAACAGCCAGACGAAGTGGCGTTCGTAGAAACCGGTGCCGGCGCTGCTGAAGCTGAGCACGAAGGCCAGCACCAGGGCCGCGCCGGTGATGGCCACCAGGCTGACGATCCAGGCCCAGCGCGTCGATTTGGTCATGCCGCGGGCCCGTCAGCGCTCGGCATCGAGCCGGATCACACGTTCGGCGCCGATGGCCCATTCACCCGGCCCGCCGAGGCCGATCTGCATGAAGCTGGGCAGCTGGGCCGTGTCCAGCTTGTAGCTGAACTCGACGTAGTAGCGGTTGTCGCTGTCGAGCTGGCTCAGTTCGGCGATGCGCCAGCCGGCGCTGCGCGAGACCACGGCCATCGCATCGGGCAGCGTCGGGTAGCTCTGGTGCAGGCCGCCCAGGCTGACGCGCCAGCTGTTGGTCAGCGGCTGGTAGGCCACACGCCACGAGCGCGAGACCCGCGCCACCCGTTCGTCGCGCCAGTACCAGCGGTTGCGCCGCACCTCGGCCTGGGCCACGAAGTACACCGGCACACCGCGGTGCAACGCTTCTTCCACCGCCCTGGGCAGGGTCACGCGGGCGGCGAACTCCAGCGTCAGCGAGCCATCACCACGGCCCAGCTGCAGCTGGGCCAGCTCCACCGGGTCGGCCTGCGCACGCCCGCCGAGGGCCGTGCCGCCCAGCACCAGCAGGAGCCCCAGGCCCTGCATGAAACGTCGGCGGACCGGTGGAAGGGGCATGGCCAGGAGCGGGCTGCGGGTCAGGTCTTGTGGATCAGGGCGTAGAAGAAACCGTCCTGCAGGGCCCGACCGGAGCCGGTGGCGGTGTTGCTGGCATTGTCGGGCAGCGGCAGCAGGTGCCCGGGGGATGCCGGGTCCAGCCGCACCGCCGTGGGGCCATGGCGTTGCAAAAATGCGTCGATCTGGCCCTGTCCCTCACTCTTGAACACCGAACAGGTGGCGTACAGCAGCCGGCCGCCGGGTTTCAGCAAAGGCCACAGCGCCTCGAGCATTTCTGACTGCAGCCGCGCCAGCGCCGTGATGTCGTCGGGCCGGCGCAGCCAGCGCACGTCGGGATGGCGGCGCACGATGCCGCTGGCGCTGCAGGGCGCGTCCAGCAGGATGGCGTCGAACGGCCGGCCGTCCCACCAGGCCGCGGTGTCGCGTGCGTCGCCGGCACGCACCCGCGCCTGCAGCTGCAGGCGGTTCAGCGTGTCCTGCACACGCGCCAGGCGCACCGGGTCGCTGTCCAGCGCCAGCAGGTCCAGGTCGGCCAGCTCCAGCAGGTGGGCCGTCTTGCCGCCAGGGGCGGCGCAGGCGTCGAGCACATGGGCACCCGGCGGCAAACGGCCGCCGGCTCCAGCATGCAGCGGCAGGCCATCGCCGACCAGCAGCCGCGCTGCGCGCTGGGCCGCTGCGTCCTGCACCGAGACTTCGCCCTCGGCAAAACCCGGCAGCTCGGTCACCGGCAGTGGCTTGTCGACGACCACGGCCTGCCCGCCAAGCGCCGGCTCGG
>JBASTF010000550.1:0-3317 GCA_049274755.1 Rubrivivax sp.
GCGTGCGCACGGCGCTTCGGCCGACGCTGGGCACGGTGTCGGCCCTGCTGCCGCGCAGCGGTGTGCAGGCCGGCTTCCGCTGGTTCGGGGAGGTGGCATGACGGCCCCCATCACCGTGCCGCTGTGGCGCGCCGCCCATGGCCGCACTGGCGACAAAGGCAACCGCTCGAACATCAGCGTCATCGCCTGGCACCCGGCGCTGTACCCGCACATCGTGGCGCAGATCACCGAAGACCGCATCGCCCGCGCCTTCGCCCACCGCCGGCCCAGCAGCGTGAGCTGCCACCACCTGCCGCACCTGCACGCGATGAACGTCGTGCTCGACGACGTGCTGGACGGCGGTGTCAACGACGCGCTGAACCTCGACAGCCATGGCAAGGCCCTGTCCTTCCTGCTGCTGGACCTGCCGCTGCAACTGCCCGCCGCGCTGGCGCCGCTGCTGCGCGGCTGACAACATGCACCAACACCCCCGCATGGAGACAACAGAGATGCATCGACAACGCCGCACCGTCCTGGCCCTGCTCGCCGCCGCCGCATGTGCCGGCCCGGCCTGGGCGCAGGACTGGCCGAACAAGCCGCTGAACTTCGTCGTGCCCTTCGCCGCCGGCAGCGCCACCGACCAGCTGGCGCGTGCCCTGGGCCAGTCGCTCACCGAGCAGACGAAGCAGGCCGTCGTCGTCGACAACAAGGCCGGCGCCAGCGGCATGCTGGCGGCCCAGGCCGCGGCACGCGCCGCGGCCGACGGCACCACGGTGCTGATCACGACCAACACCACGCATGCCGCGAACCAGCACCTGTACAAGAAGCTGCCCTACGACGCGGTGAAGGACTTCGCGCCGGTCAGCGGCCTGGGCAAGGGCGGCCAGGTGATGGTGGTGCGGGCCGACGCACCGTACAAAAATGTGGCCGATGTGCTGGCCGCGGCGCGCAAGACACCGGGCAAGCTCAGCTTCGGCAGCGGCAGCTCCAGCAGCCGCATCGCCGGCGAGCTGTTCCAGCAGATGAGCGGCACCGAGATCCTGCACGTGCCCTACAAGAGCAACCCGCTGGCCATCACCGACCTGCTGGGCGGCCAGATCACGATGATGTTCACCGACGCCTCCACCGGCGTGCCGCAGATCAAGGGCGGCAAGCTGCGTGCGCTGGGCGTGACCTCGTCGCGCCGCATGGCCGTGCTGCCTGAAGTACCAACCATCGACGAAGCCGGCGTCAAGGGCTACGACATGGGCTACTGGTTTGCCGCCTATGTGCCGGCCGGCACGCCGCCGGCCGTGGTGGCGCGGCTGAACCAGCTGCTGCATGTGGCGCTGAAGAGCCCGGCGCTGGCGCAGTTCTTCGACACCAGCGGCGGCGAGGTGTTTGCCACCACGCCCGAGGCGCTGGCGAAGTTCCAGGCCGACGAAACGGCCAAGTGGGGCCGTGTCGTGAAGGCGGCCGGCATCGAGGCCGAATGAGGCGCGGCCGGGCACAACATCGGCAATGCCGCGGGCGGCGTGGCCACCACGCAGCGCTGTGACGATGCCCGCCGCTCGCGCCCTCAGGCGTGGCGCATCTCCAGCCACAGCAGGTACAGCCCGCTGGTCACCACCACGGCGGCCCCGGCCACGACGAAGGCATCGGGCACCTGGTTGAAGACCAGCCAGCCCCAGACCGTCATGTACAGGATCTGCTGGTAGAGGAACGGCCCCAGCACCGCGGCGGAGGCGTGTTTGTGCGCCTGCGCGACGAACAGGTGGCCGACACCGCCCATCAGCCCGCACAGGCCGATCACCACCCATTGCAGCAGCGTCTCGGGCATGCGCCAGACCGACAGCGCCGCCGGCGCCAGCCAGACGGCGGCGCAGAAGGCCGAGATCAGCTGCATGCCTTCGGCCGACTCGGTGGCCGCCATGCGGCGCGTCAGCAGGTTGAAGGCGGCGTACAGCAGCGCGTTCATCACCGACAGCAGGATGGCCGGATGGAAGGCCTGCGAACCCGGGCGGATGACGAGCAGCACGCCGATGAAACCGCCGGCGATGGCCACCCAGCGCCGTGCGTCCAGGTGTTCACCCAGCCACCAGGCCGAGAGCAGCGCAATCAGCAGCGGCACGCTGAACTGGATGGCCCCGGTTTCGGCCAGCTGCAGGTATTGCAGGGCCCAGAAGTTCAGCGCCGTCATCGCCGCCAGCATGCTGCCGCGCAAGGCCTGCAGCTTGGGACTCCTGGTGCGCAGCAGCGACCAGCCGTGCACCGGCGCCAGCAGGGCGGCCATCACCACCACGTGCACGGCGAAACGCAGCCACACCACCTCGAACACCGGCAGCGACTGCACCAGCCACTTGGCGCAGGCGTCGAGCACGGCAAAACACAGCGTCGCCAGCGTCACCAGGCCAATGCCCATGCGCCGGGCACGTGCATCGTCGGCCTTCAACATGCCGGCAATGGTAGCGGTCCCCCCGCCAGCAAGCCTGCAGCCCGGCGCTGCACAATCGGCATTCCACCGAACACAAGGAAGCCCGACGTGATCCTCGAAATCGCCGACATCCGCATCCCCGTGGGCCAGAACGCGGCCTTCGAAGCGGCCATCCAGCACGGCATCGCCAGCGTCGCCAGCAAGGCCCAGGGCTTCCAGGGCTGGAAGGTGCAGCGCGGCATCGAAAGCGCCGAGCGCTACATCCTGATGATCCACTGGGCGACGCTGGAAGACCACACGGTCGGCTTCCGCCAGGGCCCGCTGTTCCCGCAGTGGCGTGCCATCGTCGGCCCCTTCTTCGCGGCGCCGCCGGTGGTCGAACACTTTTCGCTGGTGGGCGAGTCGTGATGCGCGCGGATGCCATCGCGCTGGCCGCCGGCCATTTCGACAGCGGCGCCTTTGTGCGCGACCTGGCGCGGCGTGTGGCGATCCGCACCGAAAGCCAGCAAAGCGACAGCGGCCCGGCGCTGCAGGCCTATCTGGCCGACGAACTGGTGCCGACGCTGGCAGCGCTGGGTTTCAGTTCCACCATCCACACCAACCCGGTGCAGCCCGGTGGCCCCTTCCTGATCGCCCAGCGCCATGAAGGGAACGCCCTGCCCACCGTGCTGATGTACGGCCACGGCGACGTCATCCGCGGCCAGGACAAGAGCTGGACACGCGGCGCCGGCCCCTGGACCGTGCAGGCCGACGGCGACAAGCTCTACGGCCGCGGCACCGCCGACAACAAGGGCCAGCACAGCATCAACATCGCGGCCCTGGCCCAGGTGCTGCAGGCGCGTGGCGGCCAGCTGGGCTTCAACGTCACCTGGCTGTTCGAGACCGGCGAAGAAACCGGCTCGCCCGGCCTCGCCGAGTTCTGCAC
>JBASTF010000551.1:0-3526 GCA_049274755.1 Rubrivivax sp.
CTGCAGCCGGGGCAGCCGCAGGCGCCGGAGCCGGCGCGGCGGCACCGGCCTTGGCCTCGGTGTCGATCTTCGCGATCAGCTGTTCGGCGACGACGGTGCCACCGTCGGCCACCACCAGTTCGGCCAGCACGCCGCCGGCGGGCGCCGGCACTTCGAGCACCACCTTGTCGGTTTCGATCTCGATCAGGATCTCGTCCATCGCCACGGCGTCGCCGGGCTTTTTCTTCCATTGCAGCAGGGTTGCTTCCGCCACGGATTCCGACAGCTGCGGAACCTTCACTTCAACGATTGCCATGGTCTCTCTCTGAACTGCGTTATTTGGTGAGGACAAAGCCCTTGAGCTTGCCGAAAGCCTGGTCGAGCAGCGCCTTCTGCTGTTCCTGGTGGAGATGGGAATAACCGACGGCCGGCGAGGCCGAGGCCGGGCGGCCGGCATAACCGAGCTTCTGGCCTTCGAGCATGTTCTCGTGCACGTAGTGCTGCACGAAGAACCAGGCGCCCTGGTTCTGCGGCTCGTCCTGGCACCACACGATGTCGGTGGCGTTCGGGAAGCGCTTCATCTCGGCCGCGAAAGCCTTGTGCGGGAACGGGTACAGCTGCTCGACACGCAGGATGGCCACGTCCCAGGCCTTCTTCTCGTCGCGCCGCTTGATCAGGTCGTAGGCGACCTTGCCCGAGCAGCAGATCACCTTCTTGACCTTGTCGCCCTCGACCTCGTCGCGCGCCGGGCCGATGACGGTCTTGAACTCGCCCTTCGTGAACTCGCTCAGCGGCGAGCCCGCGTCCTTGGCGCGCAGCAGGCTCTTCGGCGTGAAGATGATCAGCGGCTTGCGGAACTGGCGCACCATCTGGCGGCGCAGCAGGTGGAAGATCTGGCTCGCCGACGTGGGCTGCACGACCTGCATGTTGTTGTCGGCCGCCAGCTGCATGAAGCGCTCCAGCCGTGCCGAGCTGTGCTCGGGGCCCTGGCCTTCGTAGCCGTGCGGCAGCATCAGCGTCAGGCCGTTGACGCGGCCCCACTTCACCTCGCCGCTGGCGATGAACTGGTCGATGACCACCTGGGCGCCGTTGGCGAAGTCGCCGAACTGCGCTTCCCAGATCGTCAGCGTGTTCGGCTCGGCGCTGGAGTAGCCGTATTCGAAACCCAGCACCGCCTCTTCGGACAGCAGCGAGTCGATGACGACAAACGGCGCCTGGCCATCGGCCACGTTCTCCAGCGGCACGTAGGTGCCGATGTCCCACTTCTCGCGGTTCTGGTCGTGCAGCACCGAGTGGCGGTGCGTGAATGTTCCCCGCCCGCAGTCCTCACCCGACAGGCGCACCGCGTAGCCGCTGGCCACCAGCGAGGCGTAGGCCAGCGTTTCGCCCATGCCCCAGTCGACGTTGATCTCGCCGCGGCCCATCGCGGCGCGGTCGGCGTAGACCTTCTCGACCAGCGGATGGGCCTTGAAGTTGGCGGGGATGGCCGTGACACGTTCGGCCAGGCGCTTCACCTCGGCCAGCGGCAGCGCCGTGTCGGCGGCGTCGGTCCACTTCTTGCCGAGGAAGGGCGCCCAGTCGACGGCGTACTTGCTCTTGAAGTTGGTCAGCACCGGGTCCACCGTGTGCTTGCCGGCATCCATCGCAGCGCGGAAGTCCTTGACCATCTGGTCCGGGCCGTCGGCCGGCAGCACGCCCTGGGCCACCAGCTTCTCGCCGTACAGCCTGCGCGTGCCGGGGTGGGCCGCGATCTTCTTGTACATCAGCGGCTGCGTCAGGCTGGGCGTGTCCTGCTCGTTGTGGCCCAGCTTGCGGAAGCAGACGATGTCGACGACCACGTCCTTGTTGAACTGCTGGCGGTAGTCCATGGCCAGTTGCGTGCACAGCACGACCGATTCCGGGTCGTCGCCGTTCACGTGCAGCACCGGGGCCTCGATCATCTTCACCACGTCGCTGCAGTACAGCGTGGAGCGGCTGTCGCGCGGGTCGCTGGTGGTGAAGCCGATCTGGTTGTTGATGACGAGGTGCACCGTGCCGCCGGTGTAGTAGCCGCGGGTCTGCGCCAGCGCCAGCGTCTCCATCACCACGCCCTGGCCGGCGAAGGCGGCGTCGCCGTGCACCAGCACCGGCAGCACCTGCTTGCCGTCCTTGTCGCCGCGGCGGTCCATGCGTGCCTTCACCGAGCCTTCGACGACCGGGTTGACGATCTCCAGGTGGCTGGGGTTGAAGGCCAGGCTCAGGTGCACCGGGCCGCCGCGCGTGGTCACGTCGGAGCTGAAACCCTGGTGGTACTTCACGTCACCGGCCGGCAGGTCTTCCTTGGCCGTGTGGTCGAACTCGGCGAACAGGTCGGCCGGCATCTTGCCCAGCGTGTTCACCAGCACGTTCAGCCGGCCGCGGTGGGCCATGCCGATGACGATTTCCTGCACGCCATGGCTGCCGGCGCGCTGCACCACCTCGTCCATGCTGGCGATGAAGCTTTCGCCGCCTTCCAGCGAGAAGCGCTTCTGGCCCACGTACTTGGTGTGCAGGTAGCGTTCCAGGCCTTCGCTGGCGGTCAGGCGGTCGAGGATGTGCTTCTTCTGCTCGGGGTTGAAGCTGGGCTTGCTGCGGATGGACTCCAGCCGCTCCTGCCACCAGCGCTTCTCGGTCGGGTCCGTGCAGTGCATGAACTCGACGCCGACGCTGCCGCAGTAGGTTTCACGCAGGGCCTGCACGATCTCGCGCAGGGTCATGTTCTCGGCCTTCGTGAAATACGTGTTGGCCGCCGAGAACATGATGTCCATGTCGGACTCGGTCAGGTCGTAGAAACCAGGCTCGAGTTCGGGGATCTTGGGGCGCTCGGTGCGCTTCAGCGGGTCCAGGTCGGCCCAGCGGCTGCCGAGGAAGCGGTAGGCGGCGATCAGGCTTTGCACATGCACCTGCTTGCGCGCCACGGCGAGGTCGGCCTCGCTGGCCTTCAGCGCAAAGGCATTGGCCTTGGCACGCTGGGCGAAGGATTCGACGACAGGGGCGTGGGCGACATCGCGGCTGTCGGAACCGTCGACCGCAGGCACGTGCTGCAGGTTGTCGAAATAGGCCCGCCAGTTGTCGGGCACGCTGCCGGGGTTGTCGAGGTAGGCCTCGTACAACTCTTCGACGTAGGGTGCATTGCCCCCGAACAGGTACGAGTTGGACCTGTATTGCTGCATCATCTCTCGCTCACCTTTCGCCCCGGTTTCCGGAAGCTCCGATGGGTTGATCAACCTTCCGCGGCCCCGGCTTCACCGGTTGGCGGATTGCGACCCGCCTTGCTGTGTGCCGCTGCGTGCATCAACAAGGGGACGGGAAGGACCACAAATATCCAGGGCGAGACTGTAGCACCTTGGCCCCCGCCCGCCTGTGTCGAATTGGACGGCCCCAGGGCCGCTGTTGGGACGACGCTGCCCTGCCTGCAAAGGGCAGACTGTGGGCGCCATGCCACAGCCCCTGCCCGCCCGCGTCATCCTGCTGCAGCCCGCCGCGCCGGCCAAGCCGGCCATCGGCACGGCCTGCAACGGCTGCGGTG
>JBASTF010000552.1:0-16840 GCA_049274755.1 Rubrivivax sp.
GGGTGGGCCCGCCTGCGGTGCGAAGGCCGACTGCGCCTGCGCGAATTCGGCCTCGCGCGTCAACCGCCGCACCTGACGCACCGCCGGTTCCTTGCCTGCCTCGGGCAGGCACTCGACGGCGATGTGACCGCCGCGGCGCAGCATGCGCACGGGCACTGCAAACAGCCCGTGGCAGAGCCAGCGGACGAACTGGCCGATCCGCTTGTCGCGGGCCTGGCGGGCCTTGTGGGCGCGCAGTGCTTCCTTGCAGCACAGCACCAGGGCCAGGTGCGTGCGCTTCATCTCGGCATCGGCCTCGAGTTGGGCCAGCACTTCGGTGGCCAGGGTCGCGTCGTGACGCACCCGGCGGTAGAAGCTGACCCAGGCGCGCTCTTCCTCGAACTCGACGCCGAAGCGCTTGGCACGAGGACGGACCTTTTCGGGTTTCTCAGGGAACATGGTGTTGACTCCGGTGAAAGAGGGAACACCCATCCCCGGCGGGAAGCGGTGGGCTCCCCGAGGGTTGCAAGTCTGTTGCAAGGGCATGCGGTGCTGATAACCTGAGCAGCCCGCACATGGAGGCCCACACGATGCTTCGTGCAGCCAATTCACTACGGTTCACCCCCGACGAAGTCGATGAGTTCCGATCACTCGGACTCGACTTCGAAGGGGTGCGAACGCAGGACGACATCGAACAAGCGTTGGCCGCGTGGGCCGGTACGCTTGCCGATGAACGCCCTGATCTGCTGGACAAGATCGTTTCTGAGATGGCGAAGGTGAAGGGCGTGAAACCCCCTGCGCGTTTGACCACGGTGGTCAGCGACGCGCCTTCTGCCGGTTCTCCTCGGCAATCCTGATCCAGCGGTCGGCGATCTCGTCCAGATAGACCAGATCGTCGGGCTCGATCTCGCCTGACTTGCGCAGCCGGGCGATCACTTCCTTGACCACTTGTGGGTCATCCTTGGCGAGTTGAATCGCCAGGGCGGCAATGCGCTTGCGGTACAGGGTGGTCAGCATGACGCCCCTTCCGCAGCGCGGTTCTCGACAGCATCGAACGCCTGCGTGAACGCAAACGAAATGGGCTTCATCAGCGCGGCGACTTGCGGCGCGCGAAGGGTCAGCTCACGGGCACGCCCGGAACCACCCAGCAGCACCCCGACAGGGCGCAGCACTCTCGTCACTGGGACAGCGAACATGGTGTTCTCCTTCATCGAATGAAAGGGAACACCCATCCCCGGCGGGGAACTTGGGGTTCCCCGTTCGGGATGCTCCAGCCGGGGGGGGCGGAGCGCTTCTGTGGCACGAGGCCACGGTGTTCAGCCCGAGAGCTGAACTCAATCCACAGCCACAGTCGCGGCTGAACCGGAGCGATGTCCGGGCTCTACAAGGCAGGTAACGACTGCGACGCCAGCGAACTGGACTTCAGGAGGCCGGAGCCTCTGATGAAGGCTTTGCAGGCGCGATGCCCACGGGTAGCCCTTGCAGTCTGGCACCCGAGGGGGGCAAGCTCAAGATCACACCAGAGGTCGCCGGCACGCGCCACCCGAAAGCGCGACGCAGGCCGGGTGCTTCGCGATGGCGCAACACGCCCTGCGGCACTCCGGCGAGGCGGGTCGCGGCAGCATGGCCCACGGGCTGCGTGCCCCGTGTCAGCCCAGACTCGATGATGAAGGTGATCGAACAATCATGATAATATACGTCATCGCTTTGGGAGCTGTGATGCGCGAAGTCAACGATGGGCGTGTGGCGCCGTCGGACGTGGGCACGTTGGCCGGCACGCCCGGCGAGATCGGCGAGCAACTGCGGCATTCCGGTGCCGAGCGCGCCATCGCGCTGACCTTCGCCCATGAAAGCGAGCGCACCGTGCGCGCAATTGCCGACGCGCTGGGCAGCCTGGCGCCGATGGTGGCCGGCCTGATCAAGCGGCGCCAGCGCGAGGCGCTGGACAAGATCGTCGACGCGCTGGTGCCGACCGTGCCCATGCCGGCGCACATGATGGTGGAAGCGCGCATGACGGCGCACGCGCGCAGCGAAGTCCTGGCGTCAGGCGACTGGCTCACGGCCGCGCAGGTGGCCGAGCTGGCTGGGTTCAGCACCTCGAACCTCAGCGCGCAGCCGAACAAGTGGAAGAAGGAAGGGCAGGTCTTTGCGATCCGCCACCAGGGCCTGGACTACTTTCCGGCCTACGGTCTGGACGCCGAGGCAGGCTACAGGCCGCTGAAGCCGCTGGCGCCTGTCCTGGCGGTCTTCGGGGATGCGAAGGACGGCTGGGGTCTGGCGTATTGGTTCGCCTCGGCCAACAGCTTCCTCGGCGGCAAGCGGCCCCAGGACGTGCTGCTCAAGTCGCCCGACCGTGTGCTGGCGGCTGCCGCCGACGAAATGGCCGAAGTCGCCCATGGCTGACCCGGCCGGCGCAAGCCGTCCGCGGCGCGCCGGCGCGTCCAAGTCGAAGGCCGCGTCGGCCAGCACCGTGCCAGACCCGCCTGGGGTCTTGCACATCACGACAGCGGCCTGGAAGGCTGGTGTCGTGGTGCACCGCGTTCACCTTGGCGTGTACGCGGCAGAGGCGTTCAACCCGGGAATCAAAGGCAACGCCAGGTTCAGCCCCATCGTCAACGCCGCTGGAAAGCCGATCCCGACGCTCTACGGCGGCACCAGCTTCAACTGCGCGGCCATGGAAACCGTCTTCCACGACGTGCCCTTCGCGCCGGGACTGAAGACCTTCGCCAAGCACAAGCTCGAAGGTCAACTGCACTCGGTGCTGGCCGCCACCGCGGTATTGACGCTGGCCGACCTGCGCAACGTGCCGCTGCGCAAGCTGGGGGTCGAACGCAAGCAGTTGATCGACACGGAGAAGGACACCTACGGCCAGACCCGCAAGTGGGCGGCGGCCATCCACGCGCAGCATGCGCACATCCACGGGCTGTGCTGGACCTCGCGGCAGGACGACAGCGCGATGGCGGTGATGCTGTTCGGGGACCGCATCGGGACGGGCATGCTGGTGCGGCAAGGGCATTCGCGGACCTTGCTCGATGATGGGCCGGTTTACATGGAACTGCTGAGCTTGGCGGACATGATCGGCGTGCAGGTTGTGGCCGGACGCACCTGACAGGGCGGCGGAGTCGAAGAACCGAGGAAAGAGGGGGAGCAAGCATGGGCGAATCAACTGTCGCGACGTTCAATGCCGGTGCCTCGATGCTGGGCTACCTCTACCAGGTGCGCGTGGCATTGCTCTGGGCCATCCGCCAGAGCCGGATCGGGGACTTCTCGGTCAGCGTCGAAACGCTGGACGACGTGAGTTTCGAGGCGAACGGCGATCCCATCGCCGTGCTTCAGACCAAGCACTCGGTTAACAGCACATCCGGCCTGAGCGATCTCAGCCCTGACCTGTGGAAGACGCTGCGAGTCTGGATGGTCGGCCGCATCAGCGGCGAGGTGCCCATCGTCGCCGCAAAGTTTCTGATCTCCACGTCGGCGATATCGGTCGGCACAGCTTGTTCAGCGCTGGTCCCGGAGGCCGAGGGGCGCGATGTCGAAGCCGCGTCCACTCGGCTCAAGCAGGCGGCCACAACGTCGACGAACGCCGAGCTGAAGGACGCATTCGAGGCCTTCCTCGCGCTGGGTGAGGCCGAGCGCCAGCAGCTGTTGAGCAGCATCTACGTGGTGGCAGGCCAGCCCAATGCCGACGCCATCCAATCGCAGTTGCAGGCTGAGCTGTATCACGTGTCGCTTCACCACCAGGCGCTGTCGGTTCAGATGATCGAGGGCTGGTGGTTCAAGCGGGTGATTCACGAACTGGTGCATGGCGGTGTTGGTATTCCTCGGGCGGAGATCGATGCGCAGATCTCGGAGGTTCAGGAGTCGCTGAAGCGCGATGCCCTGCCCATCGACGAGGAGATCGACGCCTTGATGGTGGCACTCGAACAATTGCCGGAGTTCGCCAGTAGACCGTTCTATCGCCAGGTCGAGATCGTCGGCGCTGGGCCGCGCCGCATTCGCAATGCGATCACCAGCTACCTTCAGGCGTTTCGCCAGCGTTCTGCATGGATGCGCGACGACTTGTTGTTCGACGCCGATCTGCGGCAGTACGACCAGCGCCTGCTCACCGAGTGGGTGCTGCTGCGCGAACAGGTTTGCGACGAACTGGGCGAGGGGGCCGGGGAAGACGAGATGGCCAAGGCGGGGCGGGCCATCCTGAAGTGGGCAGAGGATGCACCATTACCCATCAAGTCCGGTGTCAACGTGCCCTGGATGTGTCGAGGGTCGTTCCACATGCTTGCCGATGATCGGCGCCTGGGTTGGCATCCGGACTTCGAGGCCCGCATGCAAGCGATCTTCGATACCCCCACTGATTGGGCAACGCCATGACCGAGTGGCAGGACAGAACCATCGAGCAACGCCACCTGCTGAATCCGGCGTTTTGCGCCGTGGTGCTGTGGCAGGTGGCCAAGGGGTACCAGACTGAGGCCGCAACAGGGACCGACGCGACGGCCGCGCTGCCCCTTGAGCTGGCTTTCGTCGGCGCCAGCTTCGTGCTGCGCGGACAGACGCGCCGACAACTGCCGGTCACCGTGCGCACCTCGCTGGCCACGTGGATCCAAGACCACCCGCTGGAACGCTCCGCGGTGGCCAAAGGTGTCGGCATCCTGCGTCCGTATGTGCGGGAGGCCCTGGTGTTCGGCGCACAGCATGGTGCGCTGTCGATGGTGGGCCGTAGGGTGGTCAGCGAGCCGGGCGCCGCCAAGCGCATCAACGGCTATCTGAAGCAATCGAGCGCCGACGTCAGGGACTGCGCCGGGCAGGCCCTCTTTGTGGGGCGCTGGTTGCACAAGGGCGGAACACCTTCAACGGTGATGGCGATGTTGGGGGTGCAAGCATGATTCAGATCTTGGCCATCGTTGCCTACAGCCACGACGGGCGCTGCAGAACCATCCGGATGGAGCCGGGGCGCGTCAACATAATCTCGGGCGACTCGCGTACCGGCAAGTCCGCATTGCTGGGGGTGATCGACTACTGCTTCGGCGCCTCGGAATGCGATGTTCCGGAAGGCAAGGTTCGTCGGAACGTCTCCTGGTTCGGTCTTCTGCTTCAAACCGAGCGTGGGCAGGCCTTCGTCGCGCGGCAAGTGCCAGCCGGTGATGCCAAGGCCAGCGAGGCGGTGTACGTCAAGACCGACTTGGAACTTGCGACCCCCGCGCACGCGGAACTCCGCCAGACCACGAACAGGGAAGGGCTCAGATCGCTGCTCGCGTCCTGGGTCGGCATGTCGGACTATCTGCATGAGCCGCCGCCGGGCCAAACACGGGTGCCGCTGGCGGCAACCATCAGCCATGCGCTGACGTTCTGCCTGCAATCGCAGAACGAGATTGCCCAGCGCCGCCACCTGTTCCATGGCGCAAGCGACCGCTTTGTGGCCCAGGCGATCAAGGACACGCTGCCGTACTTCTTGGGAGCGGTGACTGATGACTACGTGGCCAAGCAACAGGAATTGAAGCGCGTCCGCACCGAAATGCGCCAGATCGAGCGCAGGCTGGCCGAGGCTTCGGCCATCCGAGGTGAGGGGGTGACACGCGCGGACACCTTGCTGGCCGAAGCGAAGGCGGCAGGCCTGACAACGCTTGGAGACGGGGCGCTATGGCAGCAGAAGGTGGAGACGCTACGCCTGCTGCAAAGCTCACCGGTACCCAGTGCACTCGCAGAAGGTGGGGACGACGCGGAGTTCCGTCGTCTGACGGACGAACGCAACGGACTGCTCGGCGAGCAGCGCAGTTTGGTTGCCACGCTCGAACGAGCACGCGCCTTCGAAGGCAACTCGCGTGGGTTCTCCTCGGAGGCAAGGGAGCATGCGGCGCGGCTGAATGCGGTGTCGGTCTTCGAGCAGGGGGTGGACGGACATGCGTGCCCGCTGTGCCTGCAGGGCTTGCCGGCCGAATCGAGTGCGCCGTCGATTGGCGAGCTGCGTGCCGCCCAGGCGTACATCGGTGAGCGCAGTGGCGCCATGGACTCGGCCACCCCTCGCATCGAGTCCGCGATTCATGAGGTCGAGGGCAAGCTGGTCGAGCTTCGGCGCCGCATGGACGGCAACCGTGAGTTGCTGACCGCGGTCAAACGCTCAAGCCAACGTCTGCAACTGGCCGCCGACACCGAGGCGCGGCGGGCGATGGTGCTCGGCCGCATCAGCCTGTATGTCGAGAACATTCCGCAGATGCCGGATCTGACGGCGCAGCAACGCCGGCTTGACGAACTGAAACTGCAGGAGCAGCAGCTTGACCAGGCCGTCAGCGCCGACGTGATCCAACAGAAGCTGGAATCCTGCTTGTCGAACGTGAATCGCTACCTGTCCGACTACGCTCGGCGGATCGGGCTGGAGTATTCAGAGAGCCCGCTTCGACTCGACCCGCGGGCGCTGACCATCGTGGCCGACACGCCCGAGCGCCCCGTGCCCATGTCCGAAATCGGCAGCGGCGAAAACCACGTCGGCTATCACATCGTTGCACATCTCGCGTTGCACACGTGGTTTGCGAACCGACAGCGACCGGTTCCATCCTTCCTGTTGTTAGACCAGTTGTCGCAGGCTCATTTTTCGCCGGACGCGGCACCACGCGACGGCGTGACCCAGGAGAAGCTGGATTCGGATCGGAAGGCCGTGAAGGCACTCTTTGGGCTCATCTTCGACGTGGTCGAAAGCCTGCAGGGGCGCTTTCAGGTTCTCATCACGGATCACCCGGACTTCAGCGACGATGCTCGCTTCCAAGCCGCATTGCGCGAACGGTGGCGCGATGGGTTGAAGTTTGTGCCGGAGGACTGGCCGAGGGGCGACAGCGTCGTTTGATCGTCGCTGGAGCGGAATGGGCGTGGGGGCAGGCTGGGAATCGTTCCCGCCTCCGACGCACTTGAAAGCATGGCCGCGGATGAGATTCTGAACGCACGGTCCCGCATGGAGCGGGCCCACTCACCGCGTTCAGGAGCCCTTGATGAAATTCTCCAAAGCTGAAATCGAAGCCGTCATCGCGGCGTCCCCGCGCACGACGGTGCCCCTCAACAAACTGGTGCTGTCCGAAGAGCGCCAGGTGCGCCCGCAAGGCAGCACGCCCAAGCTGAGCATTGCGGAACTCGCTGCCTCGATCAAGGACAGCGGCGTGCTGCAGAACCTGATCGTCGTGAAGGGCGTGCGCGGCATACACGAGGTCTGCGCCGGCGGACGCCGGCTCGAAGCGCTGACGGCGCTGGCGCAGGCCGATGACATCCCGGAGAACTACCCTGTGCCGGTGCTCATCGTGCCCGCTGACAAGGCGCTCATCGCCAGCCTTGCCGAGAACGTCTTCCACATTCCCATGCATCCCGCCGACGAGTACGTCGCCTTCGCCAAGCTGATCGATGCGGGCAAGTCGGTCGAGGACGTGGCCGCGGCGTTCGGCGTCACGCCGCTGGTGGTGAAGCGTCGCATGAAGCTCGCCGCAGTGTCGCCAAGCCTGATGGCGCAGTTTCGCGAGGGCCAGATCGGCCTGGATTGCCTGATGGTGCTGGCCTCGTGCGACGACCATGCGCGACAGGAGCAGGTCTGGACCGGCATGCCGTCGTGGAACCGCCGACCCGACTACCTGCGCCAGTTGCTGACGCAGGGCGAAATCGAATCCGACACCGATCCGGTTGCGCGCTATGTCACGCTCAAGGCTTACGAGAAGGCGGGCGGCACGCTGCGGCGCGATCTGTTCAGCGACGACGACAGGAAGGCCTACTTGCTCGACGCTGCCCTGCTGGACTCACTGGCAACCGACAAGCTGCGTAAGAAGGCGCGACAGGTCGCCGCCGAGGGCTGGAAGTGGGTCGACGTTCGGGCGCGCTATGTCTTCGAGGAGTTCGTCAAGTTCGGTGAGCTGCGCAAGTCGAGGCGCACACCGAGCGACGAAGAAGCCGGCGCCATGGCGGGCTTGCGGAGCCAACTCGACACCCTGCAGTCACGGATCGACGCGTTGCAGGAGCACGAGGGCGACGACGAAAACGATGACCGCGAGTTCCTCAAGCTCGAAGCCGAGGCCGAGGTGCTGGAAACCCAACTGAGGGCCGTGCAGGATGCCCTGTGCGTCTGGCCACCCGAACTCATGGCCCAGGCTGGCTGCGTGGTCTTCGTGGGCAGCAAGGGAACGGCCGAGGTCAAGTACGGCCTGATCCGGCCGGACGACCGCAGCGGCATGGCCGACGCCGCGCGGCAGGCCAGCGAAGCGGATGGCGCGGGCGAGTCAGTGGTGTCGATGCCCTCGGCCAAGACCCGACCGGTGCACTCCGAGAAACTGACCCGGCGCCTCACCGCCCACCGCGTTGCGGCCGTGCAGGCCGAGTTGACGGCCCGCCCCGACGTAGCGCTGGCAGCGCTCACGGCGCAACTGGCGCAGCTGATCTTCCGAGACGATGCCCGCGGCTACCAGCGGCCGGAGACGGTCTTCGCCATCACGGCGGCAGACAGCCAGTCCGATTTGCAGGCCGCGGCCGAAGACATGCAGGGCAGCGCCGCCTGGGCCAGGGTGCAGGCCGAGCGCACGTCGTGGGCCGCTCGCCTGCCGCAGGAGATGGACCAGGTGTTCCCCTGGCTGCTGACGCAGGAGCAGGCGACGGTGATTCAACTGCTGACCTTCACGGTCGCGATGACCGTGACGGGCATCTACGGCACCGAGCCTGAAAGGCAGCGCACGGACGCGCTGGCCGCGGCCCTGGGGCTGGACATGAACAGGTGGTGGGCGGCAACCAGCGCTTCGTACTTCAGCCACGTGTCGAAGGCGCGCATTCTCGACGTGGTGACGGAAGCGGTGGATGGCAACGCGGCCAGCCCCTTGGCCGCGCTGAAGAAGGCCGACGCCGCGAGCGGCGCGGAACAGACCGTGGCGGCAACGGGCTGGTTGCCCACATGCCTGCGCACGCGGCGGGCGGCGGAGGCGGCAACCGACGAAGCGCTTGACGATGCGCCGGAGCACGCCACGTCCGAAGCCTTGGCTGCGTAGCAGAGCGATCGCGACGACCGACAGCCAGCAGCGCACGGTACGGCCAGACCGTGCGCTGCTCGGCGTCAAGGAGATCAGTCCTGCGGAACGGGAGATTCGCCGTCCCCGGGTGACCTTGGCGCAGGCGCGCCTCGCTTCGTTGCCGGCTGCCCACGCAGTTTCGGGAGGACGGCACCTAAATACGCACCCGAGGCTCTGATGCGGGCATGGCCAGCGAGGGCCGACACGGACTGTCGCGCCACCATGTCCGCCTCCTCCGACACAGGCCCGCCGCCGCGCACCGGTGGCTTTGCACCGGTGAGGCCGGTGTAGGTCTCGATCAGCACTTCATGCCGCAGGCCGTGCCCGGTGGCACCCCGCTCGCGCAGCGTGATGCCGAACTTCTCCATCACGTAGTCGAACCGCCGCAGGTTCTGCTTGAGGTCGCGTGCCGGATCGCCCATGTGGGCATCCTGGCTGCTGGCCTGGTCTTGCGCGAACGCCACGGCCGCCGCGCGCGCGGGGCTGTCCAGCGCCAGCCAGCGCATGCGCCCACCTTTGCCCTTGATGCGCACATACTGATCCGCCGCCTTGTTGTCGGGCGGCAGGCCCGTTGCAGCAAACGGCAGCACGTGCTCGAAAGGCCGGAACTGGATAGCCTCCTTGCGCCGCAGGCCGAAGGCCCGGGTCAGCCGCAGGCACGCTCCGACGTGGCCATCGAAGGCGCACACCTCGTTGATCAAGGTGTCGATGTCGATCCCCTGGGCCGACCAGCTCTTGTCGCGCTGGGCGTACTCGTGGCGCTGGTACTCATCCACCACCAGGCCGTAGTACGCAGGGCTGCGCACGAAGCCGTGTTTGCCCATCCACATGCCCAGGCCGCGCAGGAAGCTCAGGTAGGTCTGGATGGTCGCCGGCGCCAGGTGATCCTGCTTCCAGACCTGCACCATGGCGCGGATGTGCTTCTGCCCCAGGTTGCGCGGGTCGGGCATGGTCTTGAACCCGGCCCTCAGGCGCAGGTCGCGGAAGAAGCGCCGCAGGAAGTGGGCGCGTTCGTGCCGCGTCTTGTGCGACACCGTCTTCTCCAGCGAAGTGTGCAGCGTGTTGAACAGCTCGATGAGCACCTCGAGCACCTTCTCGGGTGCAGCCTTGCCCGGCGTGTAGCTCGCCAGAATTTCTTTCGGCGACTTCCCGGCCCAGCTCTGCCGGCGCGTCGGCTGATACCGACTGGACCGCCCTGGGCTGGAGCTCTCCTGACGTCGGCGGCGGGATGTCGGGGGATGGGGTTCACGGTGATCGACGGCGGGCATGGAGGATCTCCAGACTGAGACCCGCCGCCCGAACGGCGGGTTGATGTGGTGATGACGTGGAATCCGATGCGGGACATCGGCCGGGCGGATTCCGTCGCCCTGGCCGCTGCGTGGTCGAGAAACTTCGGCGCCGCACGCGACCACGGCGTTGCGGCACCTACCCAAGCGGTTTGCCGGCCGCTGCACGCGCAGTGGCCAGCTCGGTCGGTCTTAAAAATGAAACGGGGTGATCCGTCCCACCTGTGCATTTCTGCAACCGTGGGGTTGGTGATGCCCGCCGGCCTCGTGGGCATGGCGGTCGGCATCGGCGGCAAGGTCAGGCCTTGCACGCGCGTGGTGGATCAGTTCTGGATTCGTAGCGCCATCGACTCGCATGGGTCCACCCCTGACCGAATGTCCAGGGCGGTGCCGAGTCTGTGAGCTGGTGCGCGCGTGGAGCCCAACAGGGCAAACACGACCGCGCGCTGCGTGGAACGCGTGCTCAAGCGATGGCGGGAACAGCGGTGCGGCATCGGGTGCCGACCTGGGTGTCGAAGGCGGTGGCGCGTTTCAGGAACGCCCGGCGGTGAACGCCGGCAGGGCCACGGGCACATGCACTACGAAAGGGGACCTCGGGGCCGGCGCCTCGAAGGGCGATGGCTGTCCCGGCTCGAAGGCCGGGGCTTGAAGGGCAGGTAACGACTGCGACGCCTTGTGCTCCATGCGGAGCTGAGCCGGGGTGGCTCTCGGGAAACCGTAGTTGACGACCGGGGCGGATGAGGGTCAAGGGCAGGGCACTGCAAGCGCCGGCGTTCCACAGCGTTTGACGGTGGCGATTGGGCGGCCGGGATCCAGCGGTGAGCCGCACTTATTGTCCCGAACGGCTGGAGAGCGAGGCTGCACGCGGGGTTGACAGCAGGAACTACTGCCTCTGGCCCCGACCGGGATGTGGATGGCCCTTCGCGGACCCCCTGGCACGGCAGCCGGCGGCGACCCGACCACGGCAGCGTGCTCTTGACGGGGCCGTTTCGGGTGAGACCGTGGTTCGACGCGTGGGCCGCCCCTGGCCGCCTGGCAACGCGCTCTCGCTCCACCGAGACTGAACCAGTGTCTGGTCGCTCTCAGGCCGAAGCTGATCGCGAAAGACCGGCGCTTGAAGGGGCGTTCCGCGTGGATCGATCACTTCGACGCGTCGATGCTGATCGCCTTGCAACCTTTTTTTGGAGCGCTCTCATGGAACTGGTCGTTCGAGCGGTGGATGTCGGGTTCGGCAACACCAAGTACGTCGCTGGCGTTGGCGGTGGGAAGGTCGGCGACATCCGCTGCGCCAGCTTCCCATCCCGCGCCTACCCCAGCCCGCGCGATCCGGCGAAGACGCTGGGTGCCGATGGACGCAAGACCGTAGCCATCCCGATCAACGGCCTGTTCTACGAGGTGGGGCCCGACGTGATGCTGGCCGCCGACGCCTTTCGTGCCACCCAGATCCACGGCGACTACACCGACACGCCGCAGTACCTGGCGCTGGCGCGCGGTGCGCTGCGGATGATGAAGGTCGAGGCCATCGACGTGCTCGTGGTCGGCCTGCCGGTCGCGGCTTTCGCGGCGAAGAAGGCGGCGCTGGAGAAGCTGATGACTGGCCGGCACGACGTGGGGGGCGGCAAGGTGGTGACGGTCCGCAAGGCATTGGCAATGGCCCAGCCGAACGGCGCGTTGATCGACTACGCCACGCAGAACGACAAGGTCGAAGCCATGGAGCAGGAGCACAGCCTGGTCATCGATCCGGGGTCTCGCACCTTCGACTGGCTGGTGGCCCGAGGCATGAAGCTGTCGCACAAGCAGAGCCACTCGGTCGACCGCGGCGTGTCGAACATCCTGCAGCTGATCGCCGATGACGTGAGCCTGGAGATCGGCAAGCCCTACACCAACCTGGACAACATCGACCTGGCCTTGCGCACCGGCAAGGGCCTGACGGTCTATCAGCGGACCTACAACATCGCGCGCATGAAACCCATGGTGGAGATCATCGCGAAGGAAGCGGTCGCGGCCATGGCGCATCGCATCGGCGAGTCCTACAACGTCCAGCACGTGATCCTGGTCGGCGGCGGCGCATTTCTCTTCAAGAAGGCGGTGAAGGAAGCCTTCGCGACGCACCAGATCCTGGAGGTGAAGGACCCGATGTTCGCCAACGTCAGGGGCTATCAGATCGCCGGCACCAACTACGCCTACACCGCACTGCAGGCCGCTGGCAGGACGCTGCGTTCGATGCAAACCGAAGGGGGCGACGCATGAACCACGGCACGACGAAGGAAGAGCCCGTGCGCCTGCTGTTCGAGATGACGCGCGAGGACAACCCGCGCCTCTACGACGACCTGATCCGCTTCAACAAGGGCACGAAGCGGGTGAACCGGCTGCGGTTTCTGGCGCACGAGGGGCTGATCGCGCAGCACTGGATGGCGGCGCAGGGTGTCGCGGCAATGGGCCCGCTGATAAACCCGGCGAGCGAGCCGAGCGTCAGCTCGTCGGTCGCCCGTCACACCAACCAGGTCTTCGAGGCGCCGCCGGTCGGGGAGGGGTAGATGAAGAAGCATGCCAACCGACCTCTTGATGCGGTCAGCGCGTCCGAACTGGCGGAGATGGGGGTGTGCGAGCGAAGAGTGTTGCTGGCACATCGCCACGGCACGCGGCGGACGTCGGCGCAACGACGGGCAATGCGGCGAGGCCTGCGTGCGCACGAACGGTTTCATCGCGACGGGCTTGCTGCAAAAGAGGGAGCGAGTCGCCGGCGCCGCCCCACGTTTGCTTCGTTCGGCCGGTGGTTCGTGGGGCTCTGCACGCGCATTGCACTCGCTGTGCTGTGCGGGCTTGTTGGTCGCAGACATCGGGCCCGAGAGCCAGGAGAAGGCGGATGACGACCAACTGGCCTGCTTGGGCGCTGCTGACGCTCGCCCTGGCACTCGGGATGATCGTGGCCTTGCGGCGTCGACGCGCGGAGCTAGCTGATTGCATGGAGAGGGCCAGTCGCCCTTCGGACTTGAAGGATGCGGAACTGATCTACCTGGAGAAGCGGTTCGATGTGTCGGAGCCGGTGCGGCTCTCGACTAGGCTCGATCGCGCGTATCGGATGCCGTCGGGTCCGGTCGTGCTCTTGGAGCTTAAGACCCGTAGCGTCAATCGTGTGTTCCCGTCGGATGTGATTCAGTTGTCTGCGCAGAGGCTGGCGCTCGAGCGCAATACCCGGCACTTCGTCGCACACCACGGCTATGTGGTCACCCAGACGCCGGACGGCGCGCGCGAGGCACATCGCGTTCGGCTGGTCTCTGGAGAAGCCGTGGTCGCGTTGGTCAGGCGACGTGAGGCCATTCTGGCTGGACGGATCAATCCTCGACCCGCAGCTTCGGTCGGGGTGTGCAGCACCTGCGGCTATCGATCCATCTGCCCGCATCGCCAGGGCAGGTAAATCGTCTCGCAATGGCCAATCGCGAAACGCTACGTCCTTTGGCGTCTCTTTTCCTGGGTCATTCGACGCATTCACGTGAGCATCCGGGTCCGTACGCCGGGCTTCAACCCTCGCCAGCCATGAATCACGAATTGATAGGACAGCTTCGGATCGCAGGCGGAAAGCGCCAAGACTAAAGCGCTGCTGCAGAAATCGACCCTTGTCTATGCCAATCTTTGGGTGGTTAGCCGTGGCGCTGCTCATGTTGCAGAGGAACATCCATGCCCCATGTTCGACGCGATATGGGAGAGACGTTGAACGCGCGTCAGCGTGTGCTCGAAGAGGTTATTTTTCGCGGCCAGTTTCCGCGGGGTTGAAGGCGCGCTTTCCGATGTTTTCATGAGTGCACTGGATCGGGAAATGTTGTCCCCGACAGCATGAGAGGACATTCGAAATGGCTGGCGGAATAGAAAAGCTCACGGCGCTCAAGGTTGCCCGACTCTCGAAGCCGGGTCGCTACGCCGACGGCAAGGGCCTGTACCTTCAGATCACGAAGGTCTTGGTGAAAAGCTGGATCTTCCGGTACGAGCGAGACGGCAAGGAGCGCTACATGGGCTTGGGTGCCACGCATACCGTGGGCCTCGCCGAGGCGCGGGAGCAGGCGCGAGACGCACGGGTCTGTCTGGCTGGAGGCAAGGACCCGCTCGAGGTGCGCAATGCGCTCGTTGTCGCCAACAAGGTCGAACAACTGAGCAATCTCGACTTCGACCGCTGCGCGGCGGACTACATCAAGAGCCACAAGGAAGCGTGGAAGAACGAGAAGCATCAGAAGCAGTGGGAGACCTCGCTGAGCACGTATGTCTCGCCGCACATCGGGAAGCTCCACGTTCGGCGCATTGACACCCACTTGGTCCTGAAGGTGCTGCAGCCGATCTGGAAAACGAAGACGGAGACCGCATCGCGGATCCGCGAACGGATGGAGCGCGTCTTGTCTTGGGCTGCCAAACAGGGCTATCGCGAAGGCGAGAACCCGGCTCGGTGGCATGGTCACTTGGAAGAACTGCTGCCGAAGCCGGCGAAGCTCAAGAAGGTGAAGCATCACCCGGCCTTGCCCTATCGGGAAACCGGTGCATTTTTCGAAGGATTGCGGCTGCAGAAGGGCATCGGGGCCCGAGCCCTGGAACTCACTGTCCTCACCGCCTGCCGGACGGGTGAAGTGCTTGGAGCGCAGTGGACCGAGATCGACTTCAAGGCGCGTGTCTGGGTCGTTCCCCCAGAACGGATGAAGAACGGCAAGGAACATCGCATCCCGCTGGTCGATGCCGCGCTGGACATCTTGAAGAAGCTCCGCGGTCTGCACCCGGTGCTTGTCTTCCCTGGGGCCAGGGAAGACAAGATGCTGTCGAGCATGTCCATGTTGACGGTGTTGCGACGGATGAACCGTGCGGATCTGACTGTGCACGGGTTCCGCTCGACGTTCAGGGACTGGGCGGCTGAGATGACCCAGTACCCGAAGGAACTGGCCGAGCTTTCGTTGGCGCACACCGTGGGGAACGCCGTCGAGAACGCCTACCGGCGCTCGGACCTCTTCGAGCGTCGCCGCGCGCTGATGCAGGACTGGGCGGCCTGGTGCGCAGTTGTTCAGCCGGATACCGAGGAAACCTCGGATGCCGGAGGTGAACCGGAGCTTGAAGTCACGGATGCCGCAGAGCAGGAGGGGCCTCGTAGTGCGGCCTGAGAATCGCCAGTGCAGCAGGCAACAGGGTGGCTTGGCGTGGGGCCCGACTCGCCCTGTGTGGCATCATGGCGGGGGTCGGAAGTTCGACGGAGGGATGGTCCGCCCTACAGGGCTCTCCGCCCAAATCGACGACCCCCGCTACAACCCCCGGATGCGACGCGGATTTGATGGGTTTTCGTGGGACGTTAAGAAGTGGTCGCTTGCGCTGCCCGCAAAGTCCGGACTGAAATCTTGGACGCAGTGAGACGCTATGACGGCCTAAAGGCCCGGACGTCCACTCCGCCAACACCATAGAAGGGCTGCAGCAGCGATGTTGCAGCCCTTTGTTTTTGCTCGCTTTCCTCGTGAAACGGGCATGGCAGGCGGCAGTCGCAGAAATCGGACCGTGTAATCATGGCGTGTGATCAAGACCGCCTTGACCCCATTCCCCGGTGTCCATAGTCGCTGCGACTCCAAGACCTACCAGTTCGGCTTGCGCGTCCCGCGCGACTTGCTCTCGCAGTTGCCGACCAACCGTAAGGCCGGAGTACGCGGTGGACATGTACCACGCCTGTCAGGCGGGCAAGGCCCCGGATTCAAACTGGGTTCACCACGCGGCTGCCGACATGACAGGCGCCAACCGCTGGCAGCGAGCATCGCAGCCCATCGACCGGAGACGGAACAGCGCGCTCGTTGCCGGCCGATGCGGCGACGTCGCACGTGGCCCCGGCCGGCGCGGCGAGCGCATCAGGCCGGGTCTCGACGCTTGCCGCCACAACGAAGCCCCCGCAGCATGATGCCGGCCCGCGCATTCCCATGGCCGACTCTGCGGCGGGGGGGCCGATGAACGACAACGGCGCCAGCACTGCCTCGCCCGGCAGCGACAGCGCGTTCTGGCGTACCGAGCGTGCGAGCCGCGCCAGCGTGATCATCGACGCCGCCGACTACTTCGCCGCGTTGCGCTCGTCGATGCTCAAGGCACGCCGGCGCATCATGCTCGTCGGCTGGGACTTCGACGCGCGCATTCGCATCGCACCCGACGATCACGACGGCGCGCCGCCGACCATCGGCCGCTTCATCAGCTGGTTGGCCCGCCGCAATCCGCAACTGCAGATCCATGTGCTGCGCTGGAGCACCGGCGCGATCAAGTCGATGTTCCACGCGCACACGCTGGCGACCATCGTGCGCTGGATCCGCGATCCGCAGATCCACCTCAAGCTCGACGGGCACCATCCCTTCGCCGGCTCGCACCACCAGAAGGTGGTCGTCATCGATGACGACGTGGCCTTCTGCGGCGGCATCGACATCACGCGCGGGCGCTGGGACGACCGCAGCCACCTGTCCGACAACCCACTGCGGCGCGATCCCGACGGTACCGCCTACGGCCCCTGGCACGACGCCACGACGGCGCTCCAGGGCGCGGCTGCGCGCGCCCTCGGCGACA
>JBASTF010000553.1:0-5901 GCA_049274755.1 Rubrivivax sp.
ATGTGGGTGCGATCGGCGGCGTCGCGTGGCAGCCAGCCGCGCTGCACGAGCACGGCCGTGCCGTCGGCCAGCAGCAGCGGCGTCACGGCGTAGAAGCCCGGCCTGCCGTTCATCTGCCGGTTGTCGAGGTAGACCGTGCGCTCGGCCATCCAGCGGCCTTCGAGCACGATGCTGCGGTGGTGCTGCGCCGCGGCCTGCGGCTCGGCCAGGGCCAGCTCGGCGGCTGGCAGCGGCGGCAGTGCACGGCGCTGGTCCAGCGCCGCCTGCAGCGTGTTTTTCTGCGCCGCACGGTCCAGTTGCCAGACGCCCAGGCGCGCCGTCAGCGCCGTGCCCAGCAGCGTGGCGGCGAGCAGCACCCAGCCGCGCCGGTTCAGCACCGCGGCACCCGCGGATAATCCGCGGCCATGAAGGTGTTGATGGTCGTGATGCTGGTGGCCGTGCTGTGTGCGCTGGCCGCCGCCGGGTTCGTGATGCTGAAGAAGCGCGACCCCAACGAGCCGCCGGACAAACGCATGGCCCGCGCGCTGGCGCTGCGTGTTGCGCTGTCGGTGGCCTTGTTCCTGTTCATCCTGTTGAGCTGGTGGATGGGTTGGGTGCGCCCCACCGGCATTCCGGTGGGTGGCTAGACGAGAAAGGGCGCCCGAAGGCGCCCTTGTGCTGCACCGGGCTGCGGCCTACAGCCAGTACACCAGGAAGTACAGGCCGAGCCAGACCACGTCGACGAAGTGCCAGTACCAGGCTGCGCCTTCGAAGCCGAAGTGGCGCTTCGGCGTGAAGTGGCCGCTCATCAGGCGCAGCGTGATGAACAGCAGCATCAGCATGCCGACCAGCACGTGGAAACCGTGGAAGCCGGTCAGCAGGAAGAAGGTGCTGCCGAAGATGCCGCTGCTGAGCTTGAGGTTCAGGTCCTTGTAGGCATGGGCGTATTCGAAGGCCTGCACACCGACGAAGGTGGCACCCAGGATCACCGTGATCCACATCCAGAAGATCGTCTTGCCGCGCTGGTTGGCAATCAGCGCGTGGTGGGCGATCGTCAGCGTCACGCCCGAGGTCAGCAGCAGCGCCGTGTTGATCGTCGGCAGCGGCCAGGGGCCGATGGTGCTGAAGGGCTCCACCGTGCCGGCCGGCGAGGCGGTGACACCGCCACCGGCGCTGGGCCAGATGGCCTTGAAGTCGGGCCACAGCACCTGGTGGTCGAGGTTGCCCAGCATCGGCAGCGCGTGCACACGCGCCCAGTACAGCGCGCCGAAGAAGGCGGCGAAGAACATCACCTCCGAGAAGATGAACCAGCTCATGCTCCAGCGGAACGAGATGTCGATGCGGTCGGAGTACAGACCGGTCTCGCTTTCGTGGATGGCCTGGCGGAACCACTGGAACAGCACCGACAGCCAGATCACCATGCCGGCCAGCAGCACCCAGGCCGCCCAGCCGGCGCCGTTGACCCATTGGCCGGCGCCGAAGATCACCAGCAGCATGCCCAGCGACACCAGCACCGGGTGGCGCGACGGCGAGGGGATGTAGTAGTACGGGGTGGTCCCCGCAGGCGTCATGGCCGACATGTGATTCTTTCTCCTCGGATCAAACTCTGCATCAAGACTCAGCTCGCGACACCGCTGCCCACCACCCAGCGGACCAGCAGCACCAGCGCCGCGATGAACAACAGCGCGCCGACGATGCCGGCGACGACAACATGCACGGGGTTCAGCTTCTGCACGTCGGCCGCGTAGTCGGCCGAGCGGCGCACGCCGAAAAACGACCAGGCCACCGCACCCATGGTCTGCAGCAGCGAGCCCTTGCGCCGGACCGGCGAGTCGCCGCTCACGACGCCGTCCCCTTGGGTTCCTGCGGCACCTTGCCGCCGACTTCGAAGAAGGTGTACGACAAGGTGATCGTCGTCACGTCCTTGGGCAGCTTGGGGTCGATGACGAAGGTCACCGGCCAGCGCTTGCTTTCGCCGGGCGCCAGCGTCCACTCGCTGAAGCAGAAACACTCCAGCTTGTTGAAATGCGGGCTCGCCTGCATCGGCGCATAGCTGGGAATGGCCTGCGCCGCCATCGCGCGGTTCTGGACGTTGCGGAACTCGTACTCCACCGTCGTCAGTTCGCCCGGATGCACCTGCATCGAACGCTGCGCCGGCCTGAACTCCCAGGGACCGCGGGCGTTGGCATCGAACTCGACGGTGATGGTGCGCGAGCTGTCCACCTGCGTGTTGGCGGCGCGCTTGCCGGTCCAGCTGCCGGTGGTGACACGCTGCTCGGTGAGGCTGAGCACGTTGATGCCCAGCGCCTCGCAGATCGAGCGGTACATCGGCACCAGCGCGTAGCCGAAACCGAACATCGCCGCCGTCACGACCAGCAGCTTGCCCAGCATGCGCCGGTTCTCGGCGCCCATCAGCCCGCGTGCCGACGTGCTCATGGCCCCATCCACCAGATCTTGACGACGAAGCCGAGCCCGAAGGCCACGGCCAGCGACGCCAGGATCAGCGCCAGCCGCAGGTTGGCCTTGCGTTGCTGCTCGGTCTGCATCGCCGTCATCAGCTGTGGAACCGCATCCAGCCTCAGCCGACCACGCGCGTGGCGCTGGCGTCCAGCTTGGGCGGGCTTTCGAAGGTGTGCCAGGGCGCCGGCGACGGCACTTCCCATTCCAGGCCTTCGGCCGCTTCCCAGGGCTTCTGCGCCGCAGGCTCACCCTTGCCGCGCATCATCGGCACGACGACGAACAGGAAAAAGTACACCTGCATCAGGCCGAAGCCGAAGGCACCGATGGTGGCCACGGCATTGAAGTCGGCGAACTGCATCGGGTAGTCGGCATAACGGCGCGGCATGCCGGCCAGGCCCAGGAAGTGCATCGGGAAGAAGGTGACGTTGAAGAAGATCAACGAACCCCAGAAGTGGATCTTGCCGCGCGTTTCGCTGTACATCACGCCGGTCCACTTCGGGCCCCAGTAGTAGACGCCGGCGAACAGTGCGTACAGCGAGCCGGCCACCAGCACGTAGTGGAAGTGGGCCACGACGTAGTAGGTGTCCTGCAGCTGGATGTCGATCGGCGCCATCGCCAGGATCAGGCCGGTGAAGCCGCCCATCGAGAACACGAACAGGAAACCGACCGCAAACAGCATCGGTGTCTCGAAGGTCATCGAGCCGCGCCACATCGTGGCCAGCCAGTTGAAGATCTTCACGCCGGTGGGCACCGCGATCAGCATCGTTGCGTACATGAAGAACAGCTGGCCCGTCACCGGCATGCCGGTGGTGTACATGTGGTGGGCCCAGACGATGAACGACAGGATCGCGATCGACGAGGTGGCGTACACCATCGAGGTGTAGCCGAACAGGCGCTTGCGCGCGAACGCCGGGATGATGGCGCTCACGATGCCGAACGCCGGCAGGATCATGATGTAAACCTCGGGGTGACCGAAGAACCAGAAGATGTGCTGGTACATCACCGGGTCGCCGCCGCCGGCCGGGTTGAAGAACGAGGTGCCGAAGTGGCGGTCGGTCAGCGTCATCGTGATGGCACCGGCCAGCACCGGCATCACGGCGATCAGCAGGTAGGCGGTGATCAGCCAGGTCCAGCAGAACAGCGGCATCTTCATCAGCGTCATGCCGGGCGCGCGCATGTTGAGGATGGTGACGATGATGTTGATCGAGCCCATGATGGAGCTGGCGCCCATGATGTGCATCGCGAAGATGCCGGCGTCCATGCTGGGGCCCATCTGCAGCGTCAGCGGCGCGTAGAGCGTCCAGCCCGCGGCGGGCGCGCCGCCGGGCATGAAAAACGAACCGACCAGCATCAGCGCCGCGGGGATCAGCAGCCAGAAGCTCAGGTTGTTCATGCGCGCGAAGGCCATGTCCGCGGCACCGATCTGCAGCGGAATCATCCAGTTCGCGAAACCCACGAAGGCCGGCATGATGGCGCCGAACACCATGATCAGGCCGTGCATCGTCGTCAGCTGGTTGAACAGCTGCGGGTTCACGAACTGCAGGCCGGGCTGGAACAGCTCGGCACGGATGCCCAGGGCCAGCACACCACCCACCATCAGCATCGTGAAGCTGAACAGCAGGTACATCGTGCCGATGTCCTTGTGGTTGGTGGCGAACAGCCAGCGGCGCCACCCATGCGGGTGGCCGTGGTCGTGATCGTGGTGGTCATCGGCGTGGCCGTGGCCATGGGGGTCAAGCACTGCGCTCATGGTGGCGATACCTTGTGATTACTGCTTGCGGGCGGCAACGACTTCGGACGGCTGAACGATCTGCCCGGTCTTGTTGGTCCACGAATTCTTGGTGTAGGTCGCGACGGCGGCCAGTTCGGTGTCGGACAAGGCCTTCCACGAGGGCATCGCGCCGTTGGCGGCACCGTTCAGCAGGATCTTGATCTGCTTGGCATGGTCGGTATCCAGCACCACGGCCGAGGCGTCCAGCGGCTTGATCGGGCCGGCGCCCTTGCCGTCCGGGCGGTGGCAGGCCGCGCAGTTGGCGGCATAGACCTTCTCGCCGCGTGCGACCAGTTCGTCGAGCTTCCAGACCTTGCTCGGATCGTCGGCAGCGGCCGCCATTTCCTTCTTCTTCACGTCGACCCACTTGGCGTAGTCGGCCTGGCTCACCACCTTCACGTGGATGGGCATGTAGGCGTGTTCCTTGCCGCAGAGTTCGGCGCACTGGCCGTAGAAGTCGCCGGTCTTCTCGGCGCGGAACCAGGTGTCGCGCACGAAGCCGGGGATCGCGTCCTGCTTGACGCCCAGCGAAGGCACCATCCAGGCGTGGATCACGTCGTTGGCGGTGGTGACGATGCGGATCTTCTTGTCCACCGGCACAACCAGCGGGTTGTCGACCTTCAGCAGGTAGTCGTCGGTGGCCGGCGGCTTGCCGGTGTTGGACATCTCGCGCTGCGCCACGTCCAGCGTGGCCAGGAAGTTGATGCCCTCGCCCTCGCCCTTCAGGTAGTCGTAGCCCCACTTCCACTGGTAGCCGGTGGCCTTGATCGTGATGTCGGCGTTGGTCGTGTCCTTCATCGCAACGACGGTGCGTGTGGCCAGCGCACCCATGCCGATGACGATGACAAAGGGCACGATGGTCCACGCGATCTCGACCGCCACGCTTTCGTGGAAGTTGGCGGCCTTGTGGCCGACCGACTTGCGGTGCTTGAGGATCGAATAGAACATCACGCCGAACACGGCGACGAAGATGACGACGCAGATCCACAGCACGATGTAGTGCAGCGTGTGCTGGTCCTGCGCGATGCGCGTCACCGGCGGATGCAGGTCGAGCTGGCGCACGGCCGGGCCGCCCGGCAGGTCTTTCACCGCATCGGCCGCCATCGCGGCATGGGACGCCAGCCCGGCCGCGAGGGCCAGGCTCAGCTGCGACAGGCGCTGCCAGAGTGAGGTCATCGTCTTCATCGTCGTCACTTCAGTTCGTATCCCGTTGCTTGTTCTGGGGTGCCGGCGCGTCTGACCGCGCGCCGAAGTTCCTGGGCGAAGGCACCACGCATCTCGGGCCGCAGAAAGCGGCCGACACGCATGCTCTGCCCGCGTGCGGACAGTTCGACCAGCGAGCCCTGCCCGGCCGCCGGTTCGACCTTCAGCCATTCGGCCTGGAAGTCGGCCCGCTCGACGCGGCTGCCGTGGCATTGTTCGACGGCCAGCGAACGGCCGGCGAGTGTCAGCACCTCGCGGTCGCCGGCATGGCGGGCATAGACCAGCAGCGCCACGCCGACGAGCAGCAGTTCGACGCCGGCAAAGGCCGTGACCACCGGCGCACCCTGCCACCAGAAACCGGCGGAGATGACGGCGGCCAGCGCACACAGCGACAGGTACACGGCCATCAGCTGGCGCGGCGTGATCGAGCAGTTGCGGCGCAGCACCCACTGCAGCACGGTGCGGCGGCCACCGGCGCCGTCCAGCTG
>JBASTF010000554.1:0-4542 GCA_049274755.1 Rubrivivax sp.
GCCAGCACCGGGGCGGCCGCCACGGCCACCGCCACCGCCACCACCACCACCGCCCGGGCCGCGGCGTGTGCCGCCAACACCGATGGTCATGCGGCCCAGCACGATGGGCTCGGCCTTTTCGCCGGCCGGCGGCTCGAAGCCCGGCACCATCTGGCGCGGGATTTCGCGCTTGATCAGCCGTTCGATGTCGCGCACGAAGATCTCCTCGTCCAGACACACCAGGGACACGGCCTCGCCCTGCGCGCCGGCACGGCCGGTGCGCCCGATGCGGTGCACGTAGTCCTCGGGCACGTTCGGCATCTCGAAGTTCACGACATGCGGCAACTGATCGATGTCGATGCCACGGGCTGCAATGTCGGTGGCCACCAGCACCTGCAGCTCGCCGCTCTTGAAGTCGGCCAGCGCCTTCGTGCGCGCACCCTGGCTCTTGTTGCCGTGGATGGCCATCGCGCTGATGCCGCGTTCGTTGAGGAACTCGGTCAGCCGGTTGGCGCCGTGTTTCATGCGCGTGAACACCAGCACCTGGTGCCAGTCGCCCGCCTTGATCAGGTGCGCCAGCAGGTCCTTCTTCTTTTCGCGGCCCACCGGGTGCAGCTTCTGCGCGATGGTCTCGGCAGTGGCGTTGCGGCGCGCCACTTCGATGAGGCCGGGCTGGTTCAGCAGCTTGTCCGCCAGGGCCTTGATGTCGTCGCTGAAGGTGGCCGAGAACAGCAGGCTCTGCTTCTTCTGCGGCAGCACCGCGAGCACCTTCTTGATGTCGTGGATGAAGCCCATGTCCAGCATGCGGTCGGCTTCGTCGAGCACGAAGATCTCGACATGCTTGAGGTCCAGCGTGCCTTGCTGGTGGTGGTCGAGCAGGCGGCCCGGCGTCGCCACCAGGATGTCCACGCCCTTGCGCAGCTTGTCGATCTGCGGCTGCATGCCGACGCCGCCGAACATGACCATGCTGGTCAGCGGCAGGTACTTGCCGTACAGGCGCACACTCTCTTCGACCTGGGCGGCCAGCTCACGTGTGGGCGTGAGGATCAGCGCGCGGATGGCGATGCGGCCACGTGCATCACGCACCGGCTTGCCCTGGCTCAGGCGGTGCAGCAGCGGCAGCGTGAAACCGGCGGTTTTGCCGGTGCCGGTCTGGGCGCCAGCCAGCAGGTCGCCGCCCTTCAGCACCTGCGGGATGGCTTGCGCCTGGATCGGGGTGGGAACGTCGTAGCCCTGGTCGTGCACGGCACGCAGCAGCGGCTCGGCCAAACCGAGTTCGGTGAATTTCATTCGTGTTGGAAAGATCGGCCTGTCGCCCACGGTCGGGGCGCCAGTCGCAGGCGTCAGGATGGAGAAGACCGCGGATTGCGGTGTCGGAAGACGACGCCGATGCAGCGACTGGAGGCTGCATCGATGCTGCGGATTCTACCTGCTGCGGCGCAGCATCGTCTGTGAACTGCCGCCGCTTTGCCTTGCAGCTCAGGGCTTTTCCAGCACCACGTCGCGCGCCAGCCGCACGATGGTCAGTCCCGGCCGCGCCTGGCGCACCGAGGGCATGATCAGCGTGCAGCCGTCGTAAGGCGCGTGGAACTCGCGGCCGCCGTTCCAACCCAGCAGGGTGCCGGCCCGTTCGATGCGCTGGCCGGTGGCCCAGGCTTGCGCAAAACGCGGCGGCTCGCCGTCCAGCGCCACCACGGCCTCGGTCACTTCCAGCACCGCCTGCCGCGCCGGCAGCGTTTGCAGCCAGCCGGCCGGGATGTCGGCTGCGTCGAGCGCGCCGCTGGCCACGAGGAAACGCCCGAGCATGTCGATGGCGACCGCGCGCGCCGGCAGTTCGCCGTGGAAGCCGCATTCGATCAGCAGCGAACGTGTGCCGTTGTCGGCCATCTCACCGAAGCGGCCATGGTCGCGCAGCCGGCAGCCTTCGGCGTGGCCGGCATCGGCCACCACCAGGGCCGGCATGCCGAGCTCACGCGCCAGCGCGATGTTGCGTGGCTGCAGCCCGGTCAGCACCAGCGGCGGGCCGGGGTTGTGCATCGAGTGCAGGTCCAGCAACCAGTCGGCACGTTCGGCCAGCGGCAGCAGTTCCAGAGCCCGGCGCTGTTCGCTGCTGCGGGCACCGGCAGCGCGCCAGGCCATCGTGCCCCAGACGCGGTTCAGGTCCTGGTCGGCGTAGCGCGAGCGCTCGAAATGGGCGGCGTCGAAACGGTCGAAAGCGGCCAGGTTGCAGAAGGCCAGCGTCAGCGCGCCGCGGCGCGGGCGCAGGCCGGCTTCCAGCAGCGTCTTCAGCGCCCAGGCGCCGCAGACCTCGTTGCCGTGGACCAGGGCCGTCACCAGCACCTCGCGGCCCGGCGTGCCGCTGTCGAAACACCACACACCTTCGGTGCCTGTGTTGCCGGCGCGCCAGCGGCCGATGTCGGGCGCCGGCAGCTCAAAAGCGGGCAGATGCTCTTTCATCGCGGCATTGTCGCCGCGTCCGGGATAATCGATGGTTTCGCCGCCACCGCGGCCCCGCCTTCCCACCTGCACCACACCATGGCCCAGTACGTCTTTACCATGAACCGCCTCGGCAAGATCGTGCCGCCGAAGCGGCAGATCCTGAAGGGCGTTTCGCTGTCCTTCTTCCCTGGCGCCAAGATCGGCGTGCTCGGCGTCAACGGCAGCGGCAAGAGCACGCTGCTGAAGATCATGGCCGGCGTCGACAAGGAGTTCGAAGGCGAAGCCGTGCCGATGCCGGGCCTGAACATCGGCTATCTGCCGCAGGAACCACAGCTGGACGCCGAGCAGACGGTGCGCGAAGCTGTCGAACAAGGCATCGGCGGCGTGCTGGCGGCGAAGAAGCGGCTCGACGAGGTCTATGCCGAATACGCCGAGGAAAACGCAGACTTCGACAAGCTGGCAGCCGAGCAGGCCGAACTCGAAGCCATCATCGCCGCCGCCGGCAGCGAAAACACCGACCTGCAGCTGGAACTGGCCGCCGACGCGCTGCGCCTGCCGCCCTGGGACGCCAAGATCGGCCTGCTGTCGGGCGGCGAGAAGCGCCGTGTCGCGCTGTGCCGGCTGCTGCTGAGCAAGCCCGACATGCTGCTGCTCGACGAACCCACCAACCACCTGGACGCCGAATCCGTCGAGTGGCTCGAACATTTCCTGCAGCGCTTCACCGGCACCGTCGTGGCCATCACCCACGACCGCTATTTCCTCGACAACGCCGCCGAGTGGATTCTCGAACTCGACCGCGGCCAGGGCATTCCCTGGAAGGGCAACTACTCCGAATGGCTGGACCAGAAGGAAAAGCGGCTCGAGCAGGAACAGCGCACCGAAGACGCGCGCATGAAGGCGATGAAGGAGGAACTGAAGTGGGTTCGCTCCAACGCCAAGGGCCGCCAGACCAAGAGCAAGGCGCGCCTGGCACGCTTCGAGGAACTGAGCGACGTCGAGTACCAGCAGCGCAACGTGACGAACGAAATCTTCATTCCGGTGGCCGAGCGCCTGGGCAATGAAGTCATCGAGTTCGAGAACGTCAGCAAGAGCTTCGGCGACCGCCTGCTGATCGACAAGCTCAGCTTCAAGGTGCCGCCGGGTGCCATCGTCGGCATCATCGGCCCCAACGGCGCCGGCAAGTCGACGCTGTTCCGCATGCTGCAAGGCGTCGAGCAGCCCGACAGCGGCGCGGTGAAGATCGGCAAGACGGCGCAGCTGGCCTTCGTCGACCAGAGCCGCGAAAGCCTGGAGGGCAGCAAGACGGTGTGGGAAGACGTGTCGGGCGGCCTGGACAACATCGTCGTCGGCAAGTTCGTGATGCCCAGCCGCGCCTACCTCGGCCGCTTCAACTTCAAGGGCAACGACCAGCAGAAGCTGGTCGGCAACCTGTCCGGCGGTGAACGCGGCCGCCTGCACCTGGCGAAGACGCTGGCCAAGGGCGGCAACGTGCTGATGCTGGACGAACCGTCGAACGACCTCGACGTCGAAACCCTGCGGGCGCTGGAAGAAGCGCTGCTCGAATTCGCCGGCAGCGCGATGGTCATCAGCCACGACCGCTGGTTCCTCGACCGCATCTGCACCCACATCCTGGCCTGCGAAGGCGATTCGCAGTGGTTCTTCTTCGACGGCAACTACCAGGAGTACGAAGCCGACAAGAAGAAGCGTCTGGGCGAAGAAGGTGCACGGCCGAAGCGCGTGCGCTTCAAGCCGATCAAGTAGCGCACCGCCCGCCGCCGTTCGCACCCGCCAGACCGTGGCCCGTCGCAGCGGCGGGCCTGCGGCATTGGAAGCAGCGCCGCACGCGGCTATCGTGCGGCCATGCGCATCCGAACCGAGGCCGCCCTTCCCGGCTGGCCCACCTTCCTGGCCACGCTCAGCGGCGCCGGTGTCGGCACGGCCATCGGCCTGGCCATCACCGTCGCGGTGACGCTGAACCCGATCTTCGTCACGCCCTTCGTCGTGCTGCTGGGGCGCACGCTGTTCCTGGCCATCGTGCTGCTGCTGGTGTACGCCGCGGCCCGCGCCTGGCCGCAGGCCTGGGGGCTGCGCTGGCTGCCCACCTGGCTGGGGCCGGTGGTGGCG
>JBASTF010000555.1:0-9060 GCA_049274755.1 Rubrivivax sp.
GTCCGGCGTGGCCGCGGCCGGGCGCGACAGCAGCAGGCTGCCGAGACCGGCGACGACAACGGCGCGGCGCGCCACTCTCATGCGCGACTCATTTCAGCGTCTGCAGAAAAGCCACCACGTCCTCGAGCTGCTGCGCGTCGAGCACCGGCTTGCCGGCAAAGGCCGGCGCGACGCGGTGGCGTGTTGTGCCGGTGTCGTGGAAGGCCGGCATGAAACTCTGCGGGTTCAGCCGCCGTGGATCGGCGATGCGCAGCCGCAGCTGCGCCGCCGTCCAGCGGCTGCCGGCGCCGGCCAGGCTGGGCGCCAGGTTGCCCTGGAAACGCTCCTCGGGGAAGGGCCCGCTGTGGCACAGCAGGCACAGGCCCTGGCTGCGGTTGGCGACGATGGCGCGGCCACGCGCCGCGTCGCCGGGCACGTCGGTCAGCGGCTGCGGCACACCGTCGCCCACGACGAGCAAGCCTGCCAAGGCCATGGCCAGGATCACGCCTTCTTCAGGCTCTGGTTCTTCAGCGGCAGTTCGCGCACCCGCACGCCGGTGGCGGCGAAGATCGCGTTCAGCACCGCCGGCGCCGCAACGGCGATGGTCGGCTCGCCGACACCGCCCCAGAAGCCGCCCGAGGGCATCACGATGGTCTCGACACGCGGCATGTCCTTCAGCCGCAGCACCGGGTAGCTGTCGAAGTTGGTCTGCTGGATGCGGCCGTCCTTCACCGTGCACTCGCCGTACAGCGCGGCGCTGAGGCCGTAGACAAACGAACCTTCGACCTGGGCTTCGATCTGCTGCGGGTTCACCGCATGGCCAGGGTCGGTGGCGGCGACGATGCGGTGCACCTTCAACTCGCCGGCGGCGTTCACCGAGACCTCGGCGCAGGCAGCGACATAACTGCCGAAACCATGGCACTGCGCCAGGCCGCGGAACACCTTCTGGCCGCCGACATCGGCTGCCGGTGTGCCCCAACCGGCACGCTGCGCCGCGGCCTCCAGCACCGCCAGGTGCTTGGGGTTGCCGGCCATCAGCTTGCGCCGCAGCGCCAGCGGGTCCTGGCCGGTGGCGTGGGCGATCTCGTCGATGAAACACTCGACGTAGATGGTGTTCTGGTTCAGGTTCACGCCGCGCCAGAAGCCGGGTGGCACATGCGGGTTGCGCATCGCGTGGTCGATCAGCAGGTGCGGCACCGTGTAGCCGAACATCGCTTCGCCGCCGCCGTTGTTCAGGCCCTGGAACTGCACCGGGTCCTTGCCGTCGCGCACGTTCTGCGGGAACACGCCGGCCAGGATGGACTGGCCCGAGATGCGCATGTGCAGCGCGGTGACGTTGCCCTGCGCGTCCAGCCCCGCCTGCAGCTTGCACTGCGTGATCGGGTGGTAGCGGCCGTGTGTCATGTCCTCTTCGCGCGACCAGATCAGCTTCACCGGCGTGCCCGGCAGCTCCTTGGCGATCAGCACCGCCTGGCGCACCCAGTCGTGGATGGCGCCGCGGCGCCCGAAGCCGCCGCCGAGGTGGATCTTGTAGACCTCGCACTGCGAAGGTTTCATGCCGGCGGCTTCGGCGGCGGCGGCGAGTGCGGCCTCGCCGTTCTGCGTCGGTGTCCAGACCTCGCAGCGCTCGGCGGTCCACTTTGCGGTGGCCGTCATCGTTTCCATCGTCGCGTGGTTCTGGTGCGGATAGGCGTAGACGGCCTCGACCTTCTTCGCCGCCGTGGCCAGCGCGGTTTTCACGTCGCCGTTGCTGTTGCCGACCGCCGCCGTCTCGGCATCCAGCCCGGCCTTGATCGTCGCGTTGATGCCGTCCTGCTGCAGCGCGCCGTTGGCGCCGAAGTCCCAGTCGGGCTGCAGCGCCTCGACGGCCTTCTTCGCGTGCCACCAGGTGTCGGCGACGACAGCGACGGCGCTGTCGCCGACACGCACGATCTTCTTCACGCCGGGCATCTTCTCCACGGCGGCCGTGTCCACACCCCGCAGCCTGCCGCCGAACACCGGGCAGTCGCGGATGGCGGCGTTCAGCAGGCCGGGCAGTTTCAGATCGGTGCCGTAGACCTGCCTGCCGGTGGTCTTGTCGACGGTGTCCAGCCGCGCCAGGCGCTTGCCGGCGATGGTCCAGTCCTTGGGGTCCTTCAGCGCCACCTCGGCCGGCGGCGTGAGCTTGGCCGCAGCCGCGGCCACCTTGCCGTAGCTGGTGCTGCGCTTCGTGGCCGGGTGCGTGATGACACCCTTGCTGACGCGGCATTCGGCCGCCGGCACGTTCCAGCCGTCGGCCGCGGCCTGCACGAGCACCAGCCGTGCCTGCGCGCCGCCCTTGCGCACGTACTCGTGCGACTCGCGGATGCCGCGGCTGCCGCCGGTGCTGAAGTTGCCCCAGGCGCGGTTGCGCGCCAGGTTCTGGCCGGGTGTGGGGTACTCGGTCGTGACCCTGGCCCAGTCGCACTCCAGCTCCTCGGCCACCAGCTGGGCCAGGCCGGTCAGCGTGCCCTGGCCCATCTCGGAACGGGCGATGCGCACGATGACCTTGTCGTCGGGCTGCACGACAACCCAGACGTTGATCTCCGGCGTGGCCGCACCCGGCTGCTGCGCCAGTGCCGGCACATGCATGCCGACGACCAGGGAGCCGGCAGCCGCTGCGCTGCCGATGAACTCGCGGCGCGAGAGCTTGGGAAGAACGGCGGCGCTCATGTCAGGCTCCGGTGCACGTGCACGATGTCCAGCGACGCGACCTTGGTGTCGCCCGCCGCCTGCTTGATGGCCGCCTTCACGCGGTTGTAGGTGCCGCAGCGGCAGATGTTCGTGATGTTGGCGTCGATGTCGGCGTCGGTGGGTTTCGGCTTGCTCTTCAGCAGCGCCGCGGCGGCCATGATCATGCCGCTCTGGCAGTAGCCGCACTGCGGCACGTCGAGCTGCACCCAGGCTTTTTGCAGCGGGTGCGAGCCGTTGCGCGACAGGCCTTCGATGGTGACGATCTTCTGCATGGCCTGCACGGCGGCCAGCGGGAACACGCAGCTGCGCACCGCCGCGCCGTCGATGTGCACGGTGCAGGCGCCGCATTGCGCGACGCCGCAGCCGTACTTCGTGCCAGTCAGCCCGACCTGCTCACGCAGCACCCACAGCAAGGGGGTGTCGGGTTCGGCGCTGACATCGTGCACACGCCCGTTGACGTTGATCTTCGCCACCGTTGGCCTCCTGGCTCGTTGCTGGGAGCGGCGATGATGCGACGGTGGGCCGACCCTTCGCCATGATGGGAATTACGGGTGGCCGGACCCAATCGCGACCAATTGTCGGAGCGCCTCAGATCGGGTCGATGATGGAATTGGCGATCAAGTCGTTGTCGAAGAGCACCAGGCGCTCGGCGAAACGCAGGCCCTCGGGTGTGGCGACGATGCGGTCCAGCGTGCGGCCCACGCTCAGCACTTCGGGCATCGCGTCGCGTTTGGTGCGGATGACGAGGTAGCTGGCCTCGCAGCGCCAGGCGCCGTCGGCGGCTTCCAGGATGCGCGGCGCACCGAGGATGTGGCGCTGCACATAGGGGTCGTGGTAGATCGTCTGCAGCGCACCGTAGACACGGTCCTGCAGCATGCCGCGGCTTTCGAAAGCCATCACGGCCAGCGGCAGGCCACGTTCGTGGTTCTCGCGCGACTGCAGCCGGTAGACAGCGTCTTCGGTGAAAAAGCCTGGCCAGCGTTCGAGCTCGCGTGCATCCAGCGCCGCCGCACAGTCCAGGTACAGGGCCTGCAACGCCTGCCACTGCACAAAACCGAGTTCGCTCACAGTTCCCTCACAGTTCCATGACCTCGCGCCAGTAACCGTACATGCCGCGGATCAGCGTCTCGGTGACCATGTGCTCGGTGGGCTTCACGTCGCGGCCGTCGAGTTCGCTGACGGTGCGGGCACTGGGGTTGGCCGCAAAAGCGCGCTGCACGAAGTCGATGACCTCGCCGTCGTCGGCCGAGACAAAACCGGCGGGGCCGAACAGGTTGGCCTGGCGCAGCCGGCGGCGTGTCATCTCTTCGCTGTCGTCGGCGAAGCCGAAGTGGGTCCAGACGAAGTCGAACTGGCCCGGGCCGGCCGGCTGGATGTGGCGCGTGGACAGCGAGTTCACCTGCTGCTGCACGATGAGGCTGGGGAACAGCGTCGTCATCACCACCGAAGGGCCGTTCCACCAGGGCTCGGGCACCACGTCGAGCAGGCGCTCGTCGTTGAGCTTCATGTCCTCGCGGAAGCTGCTCACGCCCTGGGTCACCGCGGCGGCGCCGCCATCGTTGCGCCGGCTCACCATGCAGGCATGGCGGTGTCTGGCGTCCATCACCATGCGGCTCTTCTGGTCGGCGCGCCAGAGGCCGAAGGTGACGAACCAGGTGTGCAGCAGGCCGGGGTGGTAGGGGTCCTTGATGTTCTCCTGCATCAGCTTCCAGTTCGCCGGGATGCGCTGGCGGTTGATGCCCAAGAGCTTCAGCGGCCGGCCGCTGAACACACGGTCGTAGAAGGGCAGCACCTCGGGGCCGAGGAAGTCTTCGAAGGATTCGACCTCGGGGTCGAAGCTGGCGAAGACGGCACCGCCGCGGCGTGCGACACGCAGCTTGGTCAGACCGTGCTCGCTGCGCTGGAAGTCGGCCGGCATGCCACCCTGCACCTCGCCATCGCGTTTCACGCCATTGCGGAAGGGCAGGCCCATCAGGTCGCCCTGCAGGCTGTAGTTCCACTGGTGGTAAGGGCAGACGAAGGACTTCACGGTGCCGCTGCGTTCGCGGCAGAAAGCCACGCCGCGGTGGGCGCAGCGGTTTTCCAGCACATGCAGTTCGCCGGCCTTGTCGCGCACCAGGATGACGCTGCGTTCGCCGACCACGCTGCGCTTGAAGTCGCCGGCGTTCGGCACTTCGCATTCCAGGCCCACGTAACACCAGTGGCCGCGGTAGAAGAAGCGTTCCAGCTCCTGGCGGTACAAGGCCTTGTCGGTGTAGACAAAACCGGGTGCGCGGCTGGTCGGCGTGTCGCCCCAGCGCAGGGTGGCGGTGTTCATGAGCCATTCTTGCCTGCGCCGCCGGCCCTGGCATCGGTGGCAACGAGGGCGATTCGCGTTTCGACCGCTGCCACGTGGGCTTGCTCCGTTTGCCCCGGGGCGCTGCGCCAGAATGCGCGCACAACAACTTCGGGAGCGGCCATGAAAGGCGACGCCCAGGTTCTGGACTACCTGAACCGCCAGCTCAAGAACGAGCTCACCGCCATCAACCAGTACTTCCTGCACTACCGCATGCTGAAGAACTGGGGCTTTGCGCGCATGGCCAAACACGAGTACGCAGAGTCCATCGAGGAAATGAAGCATGCGGACAAGCTGATGGACCGCATCCTCGTGCTCGAAGGTCTGCCCAACCTGCAGGACCTGGGCAAGCTGATGATCGGCGAAAGCGCTGTCGAAGTGCTGCACTGCGACCTGAAGATCGAGGTCGGCTCCCACGCGCTGCTGAAGGAGGCCGTCGCCTACTGCGAAAGCGTGCGCGACTACGTCAGCCGCGAACTGCTGGAAGAGATCCTGTCCGACACCGAGGAGCACATCGACTACCTGGAAACCCAGATCCAGCTGGTGGGCCAGGTCGGCGAACAGAACTACCTGCAGACCCAGATGGACGGCGGCGGCTCCTGACGACCCCCATGGCCGCAGGGTCGATATTGCGAAGTATTCGCATTCAGATTACGATGCGGCGCATTCCGAATCCCGGAACCGTGCCGCCCCATGATCGTCTGTCTCTGCCACCGCGTTTCTGACCGCGACATCAAGGCCGCCGTGCATGGCGGCACCGCCTGCTTCGAAGTGTTGCAGGACGAGTTGCGGGTGGCTTCTTCGTGCGGCTGCTGCCACGATTGCGCACGCGAAGTCTTCGACGCCGCCTGCGGCGAGCGCATCACCCGCAGCATCCCCATCGTCGCCGGCGACTGAATCGCGGCTCGGCCCTTCGGGCTGGCATCAGTCCGCAACGGGCTCGATCAAGTCCCATTTGTTGCCATACCTGTCGAGAAACACGACGACGCGGCCGTAGGTCTCGTGGCGCACGGTTTCCGTCAGCTGGCCGCCGTGCAAGGGCAGGCGTGCCACGGTGCCGTCGAAATCGCCGGTGTGCAGGAACAGGAACACACGCCCGCCGCTCTGGTGGCCCACCTGCGCCCGCTGTTCGTCGTCGGCCGCCCGGGCCAGCAGCAGGGCGGCACCCTGGCCGCCGGGCGGCGCCATGCGCACCCAGCGCTTGCCAGCGCCCATGGCTTTGTCTTCCAGCAGATCGAAGCCGAGTGCGTCGCGGTAGAACGCGATGGCTTCGTCGTAGTCGTGGACCAGCAGCGTGACGTTGGCGATGAAGCTGTGCATCGCCCCAGTCTATCCAGACGAGTCCGCTAAACCGGCTGCTCGAAGGCGATCAGGTTGCCGTCGGGGTCGGCGGCGACGAACCAGCGTGTGCCCCAGTGCGTGGTTTCCGGCGCAAACAGCGCCTGCGCCTGCAGCTGCGCGTAACGTGCATCGAGGTCGTCGACACGCAGGTGCAGCGTCGGCCGGTTGCCGTTGATGCCGTGGCTCTTGCTGTGGTCGCTGGCCGCATGGGCTTCGGCGATGACGATGCTGGTGCCGCCGGGGGCCTCCAGCCGGGCGCCGCGCGGTTCGCCGTTGCCGCCCCAGGCATAGCGCGCCTGCCAGCCCAGCGTGTCGCGGTAGAAGCCCAGCGAAGCTTCGTAGGCGCCGGGTTGCAGGAACAGGTGGTCGAAGCGGTCGTCGGCCATCGTGGCACCTCCCTGGGCGGGCAGCGTAGCAGCCGCGGCGGCCGGTGTCACGGCACGGCGGGTGACGTCGGCGTCACACTTTGACACGCAGTGTCGTCGTCTGGTGGCAAGCTCACGCGTTGAACCAACACCGCACAACTGTTGCCCGGGAGAACCACGATGTCACCACGCCCGCTGCTTGCCGTTTCTCTGCTCGGCGCCGCCCTGCTCACCGCCTGTGGCGGTGGCGATGACGACAGCAGCCTGTCGCAAGACGTGGCACAAGGCTACGCCGCCGATGCCACGACGATGACGGTGCTGTCGGCCAGCGGCATGGACAACGCCGCCGACGTGCTGGAAAACACGCTCACCGGCGCCGTCACCGGCAGCGCCAGCTGCGCCGGCGGCGGCACGGTCAGCTGGAGCATCACCGGCGGCACGACGACGCAGCAGCTGAACGGCCAGCTCGACGCCGGCGAAACCTACAGCGTCAACTACGTGAACTGCGGCGTCGGCGACGCGTCGCAGGTGCTGGACGGCAGCCTCAGCCTGGTGGTCACGGCCATCGGCAGCGGCACTGCCGACCTGACGCTGACGGCCACCGCGCTGAAGTCGACCACAGCCCAGGGCAGCGTCACGCTGAACGGCACGAAGCGCCGCCAGCGCAGCGTCGTCGACCTCGGCGGCGGCGCGCGCCGCGTCACGGCCCAGCTGACCAGCAGCAGCGACGTGACGGCCACCTCCAGCTTCAGCGGCCGCAGCGCCAGCTACACGCTGCGTTCGCTGAACTGGACCATCGTGCGCACCTTCAACACCAGCGGCGCGCTCACCCAGCGCACGCACCAGGGCAGCCTGAGCCTGGCGGCGAACACGCCGCGGCGCCCCAACGCGACGCTGCAGATCAACACCCAGGGCACGCTGACGCTGGCCAGCGACGGCCTGGCTTCGGCCGGCAGCTTCGAGGTCATCACCAGCAACAACCGCATCGTCTGCGTCTATGGCAGCGGCAGCATCAACCTGCAGCTGGACCTGGGCAACAACGGCAGCATCGACCGCAGCTGGACGCTGACACGCACCGTCTACAACGGCGAAGCCGGCTGAGCCTGCTCAGGCGCGCAGCTGGCGCAGCATCTCGGCCAGCAGCGCCGTGCCTTGTTCGATCAGCGGCCCACGCGGCCGCTGCGACGAGGTGGCGATCCACAGCCGCGCCGCCAGCGGCGGCTGTTCGCGCGAAATCGTGATCGGCCGCGCGATGAAGGCCTCTTCGCGGCCGCGCAGCGCGTTCAGCGCCAGCACCGCATGCAGCGGGTTGCGCTCGACCAGGTCCAGGATGGCCGGCACACTTTCGATCTCCAGCCCGATGCGCGGTTTCAGACCGCTGCTCGCGAGCGTGGTTTCCAGCAGCATGCGGATGGAATGCGGCCGGCTCGGCATCACCAGTTCGTGTTCGGCCAGCCGCGCCAGCGGCAGCGGACGGCCGATGCCTGCCGGCGCAGTGCCGCGTGCCGACACCAGGAACAGTGGTTCGTCGAGCACCGGCACCAGATCGACGGTGGCCGTCGGCGTGACGTTGTAGACCACGGCGCAGTCGATGCGCCCCAGCACCAGCCACTCCAGCACATAGGTCGACAGGCCCTCGACCATCGTCAGCGTCGCCTTCGGGAACCGCTGGCGGAAGGTTTCGACCAGCGGCCCGGTCAGCGAGCGGCTGACGCTGGGCGGCAGCCCGATGGCCAGCCGGCCCGAGGCGGCACCACGCTGGTCTTCCAGGTCTTGCCGCGCACGTTCCACCTGCTGCAGGATGCCGCGGCCATGCGCCAGCAGGCGCTTGCCGGCTTCGGTGAGCGTGACGCCGCGGCCGTTGCGGTCGAACAGCGGCTGGCGCAGTTCCACCTCCAGGCTGCGCACCTGGCGGCTCAGCGCCGGCTGCGCGATGCGCAGCACCGTCGCGGCGCGCGTGAAGCTGCCGAGCTCGGCCACGTGCACGAAGTATTCGATCTGCTTCAGGTCCACCTGCCCATGCTAAACCGGCCTAGCAGCTAGTGCGGGAATCGCATTGATGCATACGAGCCCTTGCAGAAGAATGCATCACACCCAGCCCGCCCACCCATGACCGCCGCACTGACCTGTCTCTCGTCGATGGCCACCCGCCAGGTGCTGGCCGAACTGCTGGCCGCCTTCGAGCAGCGCAGCGGCCAGCCCGTCGTGCTGACGGCCATCGGCGGTGTCGACGCCGCCAAGCGTGTGCAGGCCGGCGAGCACTTCGATCTCGTCGTGCTGGCGGCCGATGCCATCGACAAGCTGGTGGCGGCCGGCGCGTTGCAGGCC
>JBASTF010000556.1:0-5062 GCA_049274755.1 Rubrivivax sp.
GCGCCGACCTGTCATGAGGCGATCCGGCTTTGCAGCCAGGCGCTGGACCTGCTGGCCCTGGGTTGCATCGTCCGCAACGGCGCCCATCCGGCCAACCAGGCCGGCCGCCATGCCGACCTCGTCGTCCGGCCGGGCCATCCGCTGGCGCAGCGCCCGCTGCGCGATGAGGAACTGGCCAGGCTGCCGCTCTCGACGATCTGCACGAAACAACGCAGCTGTCGCATGTCCATGGCGGGCTCGCTGGCCGTTGGTGAACAAGTCTGCGGCCTATCCAGCGCTGCCGGCAGCAGCTATTCGTGATTGCCCGCGCGAGGCCTTCACGCAGCGTGAAGACCCGTTGCCGCTTCGCGGCGGACGGCAGCCGGGACCGGTCCTACAGTCCTGCCACGATGGATGCAACGATCCCCGACCTGCTGGTCATCGGCGGCGGCAATGCCGCGCTGTGCGCGGCCCTGGTGGCCTGCGAGGCCGGCGCGCGTGTGCTGCTGCTGGAAGCGGCACCGCGTGCATGGCGCGGCGGCAACAGCCAGCACACACGCAACCTGCGCTGCATGCACGATGCGCCGCAGGACGTGCTGACCGAGGCCTACCCCGAAGAGGAGTTCTGGCAGGACCTGCTGAAGGTCACCGGCGGCATCACCAACGAAGGGCTGGCGCGGCTGGCCATCCGCGAGAGTTCGCGATGTCGGGGCTGGATGCGGCAGCACGGTGTGCGCTTCCAGCCTTCGCTGTCAGGCACCTTGCACCTCAGCCGCACGAATGCGTTTTTCATGGGCGGCGGCAAGGCCCTGGTCAACGCCTACTACCGCAGCGCCGAGGCGCTGGGCGTGCAGATCCGCTATGCCACGCCAGTGGCGCGGCTGGAACTCGACGGCTCGCGGTTTGTCGCCGCGCACACCGAAGACGGGCAGCGCATCGCGGCACGGGCCTGTGTCGTCGCCAGCGGCGGCTTCGAATCCAACATCGGCTGGCTGCGGGAAGCCTGGGGCACCAACGAACGTGGTGAACAGCCGGCCGAGAACTTCCTGATCCGCGGCACCCGTTTCAACCAGGGTGTGCTGCTGAAGGACCTGCTGGCCCAGGGCGCCGACCGCATTGGCGACCCGACGCAGGCCCACATGGTGGCCATCGACGCCCGCGCGCCGCTGTACGACGGCGGCATCTGCACGCGGGTGGACTGCGTCAGCCTGGGCATCATGGTCAACCGCGACGGCCAGCGCTTCTACGACGAAGGCGAGGACTTCTGGCCCAAGCGCTATGCGATCTGGGGCCGCCTGGTGGCGCTGCAGCCGGGGCAGACGGGGCATTCGATCATCGACGCCAAGGCCGTGGGGCGTTTCATGCCGCCGGTGTTCAAGGGCGCACAGGCCGACACGCTGGCCGGCCTGGCGCAGCAACTGGGCCTGCCCGAAGCCGCGTTCCTGCAGACGGTGGCCGACTACAACGCCGCCTGCCGCGTCGGCAGCTTCGACCATGCGGTGCTCGACGACTGCCACACCGAAGGGCTGCTGCCGGCCAAGACCCACTGGGCGCGGCCGATCGACACGCCGCCCTTCTTCGGCTACACGCTGAAGCCGGGCATCACCTTCACCTACCTGGGCGTGAAGATCGACGAACACGCGGCCGTGCAGTTCGGCGGCCGGCCCAGCGCCAACCTGTTTGCCGCCGGCGAGGTGATGGCCGGCAACGTGCTGGGCAAGGGCTACACGGCCGGTGTCGGCATGACCATCGGCACGGTGTTCGGGCGCATCGCCGGTCGATCGGCTGCAGCGGCGGTGCAGGGGGTGCAACGTGCAGCCGCTTGAGCAACTGATCGCCGAGGCCGAGGTCGAGCGGGTGCTGCAGATCTGCAATGCCTGCCGCTACTGCGAGGGCTTCTGCGCCGTGTTCCCGGCGATGACGCGCCGGCTGGACTTCCCGGCTGCCGACGTGCACTACCTGGCCAACCTCTGCCACAACTGCGGCGCCTGCCTGCATGCCTGCCAGTACGCGCCGCCGCATGAATTTGCCGTCAACCTGCCGCAGGCCATGGCCCGGGTGCGGGCCAAGACCTATGCCGAGCATGCCTGGCCGCAGCCGCTGGGCGCGCTGTACAAGAACAACGGCCTGACCTTGGCGCTGGCCCTGGTGGCGGCGCTGACGCTGTTCCTGGCGCTGGGCGCGGCCTCCACCGGCAGGCTCTGGGGTGTGGTGCAGGGCGGCTTCTACGCCATCTTCCCGCATGGCCTGATGGTGGCTTTGTTTGCGCCGGTGTTCCTGTTCGCCGCGCTGGCGCTGGCCATCGGCGTCAGACGCTTCTGGCGCGGCGCACCGCCGGGGTCACCCAGCAGCGCCGCCGTCGGCGAGGCCGTGCACGACGCCTTGCGGCTGAAGTACCTGGACGGTGGCCACGGCCAAGGCTGCCACAACGACGACGACGCCTGGACCCTGGATCGCCGGCGCGCCCACCACCTGGTGTTCTACGGCTTCCTGCTGTGTTTTGCCGCCACCAGCGTCGCCACGCTGTACCACTACGTGTTCGGCTGGGCTGCGCCCTACGGCTGGACCAGCCTGCCGAAACTGCTGGGCACGGTCGGCGGTGTGATGCTGTGCATCGGCTGCGCCTGGCTGTGGCAGCTGCGCAGCCGCCGCCACCCGCAGCATCTGGAAGCGTCGCAGGCGGCGATGGACAAGGGCTTCATCGCGCTGCTGTTCGTCACCGCCGCCAGCGGCCTGCTGCTGGCCCTGCTGCGCGGCACGGCGGCGCTGCCGCTGGCGCTGTGCCTTCACCTGGGCGCGGTGATGGCCTTGTTCGCGACCCTGCCCTATGGCAAGTTCGCCCATGGCATCTACCGCAGCGCCGCACTGCTGAAGTGGGCGATCGAAAAGCGCCGGCCGTCGAACCTGCGGCTGGGCTCGGAGTGACGAAGGAGCGAACCCCGATGGACATCTCTTCGATGCGCGAGCGTGTCACGCCGCAGGAGTGGCAGGCGCGTGTGGACCTGGCCGCCTGCTACCGGCTGGTCGACCTGTACGGCATGAGCGACATGATGGCCAACCACGTCTCGGCCCATGTGCCGGGCGAGCCGGGGGCCTTTCTGATCAACGCCTACGGCCTGATGTACGAGGAGATCACGGCGAGCAGCCTGATCAAGGTGAACCTGGCCGGCGACATCCTGCTGAAGCCCGACTTCGGCGCGCTGGACTACGGCATCAACCGCGCCGGCTACGTCATCCACAGCGCCATCCACGCCGCGCGGCCCGAGGTGGCCTGCGTGATCCACACGCACAGCTGGGCCTCGATGGCCGTCAGCGCGCTGGAATGCGGCCTGCTGCCGATCACGCAGACGGCGATGCGTTTCCTGAAGATCGGCTACCACGACTACCAGGGTGTGGTGCTGGACGACGGCGAGAAGGCCTCGCTGCTGGCCGACCTGGGCGACGGCGAGGCGCTGGTGCTGCGCAACCACGGCGCCCTGGTTGTCGGCCGCACGATCGGCGAAGCCTTCAACTGGATGCACAGGCTGGAACTGGCCTGCCATTCGCAGCTGGCGGCCATGGCCTGCAACAGCCCGCTGCTGCGTCCGGCGCAGCCGGTGCTGGAAGCCACCTGGAACAACTACCAGCGTGGCACGCGCCGGCCCTATGGGCTGATGGAGTGGCCGGCGCTGCTGCGCAAGCTCGACCGGCTGGACCCTTCCTACAAGACCTGAACGGAGACCCACGATGAAGACCCTTGTTTGCGGCGCATTGCTGCTGTGTGCCAGCTTGGCCGCGTCGGCCCAGGCCTGGCCGGCCAAGCCGGTGAAGGTGGTGGTCGCCTTCAGTGCCGGCGGCACCACCGACATCCTGGCGCGCAGCGTCGGCCAGCAGCTGTCGGACAGGCTGAAGCAAAGCTTCGTCATCGAGAACAAACCCGGCGCCGGTGGCAACACCGGCACCGAGATGGTGGTGCGCTCGCCGGCCGACGGCTACACGCTGATCGTCAACTCGGTCGGCCCGATCGCGGTGAACCCGACGCTGTATCCCAAGCTGGCCTACAACCCGCTGGCCGACCTGGTGCCCATCGTGCAGATCGCCGAGGTGCCCAACGTGCTGGTGGTGCATCCCTCGGTGCCGGCAAAAAGCTTCGACGAGTTCATCGCCCACGCCAAGGCCAACCCGGGCAAGCTGAACTGCTCGTCCACCGGCATCGGCACCTCGTCGCACCTGTCCTGCTACATCCTGGCCAAACGCGCGAACTTCGACGCCGTGCACGTGCCCTACAAGGGCGCCGACGCGCTGCGCGACCTGCTGGCCGGCCGTGTGCAGTTCATGTTCGCGACCATCCCTTCGGTGAAGCAGCACATCGACGCCGGCACGCTGCGCGCCGTGGCCGTCAGCAGCGCCCAGCGTTCGCGCTCGCTGCCCGAGGTGCCGACGGTGGCCGAACGCGGTTTCGCCGGCTTCGAGGCCGGTTCCTGGTTCGGTTTCTTCGGCCCCAAGGGCACACCGCCCGAGGTGGTGGCGACGCTGAACAAGGCCGTCAACGAGATCGTCGCCGTGCCTGCGATGCAGGCCGCGATGATCAAGGAAGGTGCCGACCCCGCCGGTGGCACGCCGCAGCAGTTTGCGCAGTTCGTGCAGCGTGAGTACGAGAAGTGGCGTGTGGTCGTGAAGGAGTCGGGAGCCACGGCCGAGTGACGACAACCCGGCGTCTGCTGCTGTCGGCGGCCACGCAGCAGGCGCTGGCCGGCCGGCTGCCGGCCGCTGTGCAGGTCTGTGTGCTCGAAGACATCGTCGACGACGACGCCCAGCAGGTCGACGCCGCCTTCATCTCGCGCGACATCACCGGCCTGTCGACCAAACACACAGTGCAGCCGCCGCTGGCGGGCTGCTACCGCGTGCTGCGGCGCTCGCCGGTGCTGCAATGGGTGCACACCCATTCGGCCGGGCTGGACCGGCCCATCTATGCCGAACTGGCCACGCGGGGTGTGCAGGTCAGCGCCTCCAGCGGCGCCAATGCCCAGGTCGTGGCGCAGACGGCGCTGGCCGGGCTGCTGATGCTGGCGCGGCAACTGCCGGCCTTGCTGCAGGCGCAGCG
>JBASTF010000557.1:0-5682 GCA_049274755.1 Rubrivivax sp.
GGCTCAGCACCGCCAGGTGACCGGCGGCGTAGCCGGCCTCGGGTTGCAGGCGCACGACCACAGGCGCATCGGCCGACGCCGGTGCGCCGCCCAGCGGCTGGCGTGTCACCGGGCAATGTGTGCCGTCGATCTGTGCCAGGTAGTGCGCCGTCACCTGCGTGGTTTCGAAGGCCAGGCCGCGTTTCCAGGCCTGGGTGCGCAGCGCCAGCCACTGGCGCACGGCACGCGTGGGCTTCAGCGTGCGGGTGCCGAACACGGCCTTGCCGGCGCGCCAGCCCTGGCCGATGGGCGTGCCATCGAGCAGCAGTTCGGCTGCCGGCACCAGGCCGTGGTGGGCATGGTCCCAGCCGAGATCAAAGCCTGTGCTGTCCTCGGCCTGGGTTTGGGCCTGGCGCGGATCGAATTCGAAGCTGACCTGGTCGTTCATCGCTGACTCCATCGCTGGTGCCGGGCACGGTGCCCGGTGCATGGAAGCCAGTGTCGAGGCTCAGTGGCTCACAGAATGAGCTTGCAGTTCAGCGCCGCAAACGCTGCCAGGCGGTGGCCAGCAGCAGGCCGATGGCGATGCCGGCGGCGTCACCCAGCAGGTCGGCCAGGTCGGCGCTGCGGCCAGGAATCTGCGACTGCACGAGTTCGATGAAAACACCGAAGGTCAGCAGGCCGGCGACGATGAGCCGCCAGCGCTGCCGGCCGAACCCCCGTTCGGCGCAGAAGGCGAGTGCCGCAAAGGCCAGCGCGTGGTTGGCCTTGTCCCAGCCGGTGTCGGCCTGCGGCGGTGGGTTCGGTGCAAAGGCCAGCCAGCAGACGGCCAGGGCCAGCAGCAACAGCAGGCCGCGCCAGCCGGCGACGGCCGGCGCAAGCCTGTGCGTTTGCACGAGCGCTCAGCGGTCCTTGCGCAGCACGCCGGTGGGCGTGGTGTTGCCGCCGAGCACAAACACCGTGTAGACGCCCAGCGTCTGCAGGTTGACGTCGGCTTCGGTGTACAGCGAGTCGATGCCCGAGGTCGAGGTGACGTCCAGGCGCGCCGAGCTGTTGGCCGTGCCGGCGGCGATGGCCGAGGCCGAGCCCGACGGGATGTCGCTGAGCAGGGCCGCGAAGTCCACCGACAGCGTCAGCGGCGCGGTGGTCGCCGCGGCGTTCACCAGGCGGATGCGGTAGGTCCCGGCGGAGGGCAGGCGGTTGTCGTCGGCCAGCAGCGCGACCTGGCCGGCACCGTCGCTGCCGTAGGCCAGCAACGTGTAGTCGCCGCCCGGCGTCAGCGTGCGGTTGGTCGACGAGATCGAGACGCCGTTCAGGCGCACGTCGACCAGCGGCGAACCGGCGTTGACGAGCGTGTACGGGCCCACGGTCGGCGCACGCAGGCCGCCGACGAAGGTGGTACCGGCCACCGAGACGCCGATCGAACCCCGTGCTTCGGCACCGGCGACGACACGCAGGCGCGCCTTCGTGTTCTTCAGCGACGTCAGCGCGCCGCGCTGCACCAGCTGTGCGCCGTTGACCAGCACGTTGCCAGGGCCGGCCGTCAGGACGATGGTCGAATACTCCTTCAGGTTCAGCACGACGCCGGGGATGTCCAGGCGCAGATCGTTGGTGTCGCCGGCGCCGGTGACACGCAGCCGGTAGGTGCCGACGCTGAGTTCGCGGTAGCCACCCAGCGTGGCCGAGGCCACGGCCGAAGCCACCGGCGTCGTGTCCAGCAGTTCCTCGTCGTTCAGCGTCAGGTAGACGTCGACGGCGCCGGTGTTGGCCGTGGCGTTGTAGACCCGCACACGGGCGCTGTTGGCGCTGATGCTGGCGGTGTCGTCGTCTTCCGGCAGCGTTGCAAAACGCAGCGAGCCGGCACGGCCCCAGACCACGCCGGTGTAGTTCTTGTCCTTGGACAGCGTGTAGGCGCCGGTGAACAGCGTCGTCGTGCTGCCGGCGGTGGTGAGCTTGACGGTGTAGCTCTCGGCGGACTTGTCGGCGTAGGCCGTCAGCGTGTCGCTGGTGGCGGCGCTGAAGGTCTTGCTGTCGCCGAGGTAGACGTCCATCGACGTCAGCGTCGTGTCGCTGGTGGCGTTCAGCACACGCAGCTTCGCGGTGCCGCCGCTGTCGTTGCCGCCGCCGCCACAGGCAGCCAGCAGCAGGGTGGTGGCGGTGATCAGGGCGGCCCAGCCGCGCCGCACCATCTGGGATCGGGTCATCTTGCTTCCTTGGGGAGAGGTCGGGGCGACGGACCGCTGCAGGCTCGCCCTGTCGCGGTTGGGGCTCCGTGCGTCGCCGGTCTCGACGTGCGCGCCATTCTATGTGAGGCCGCCGGGCACCCCGGACACGTGCAGACACAGCCCGAATACATGCGGAAACACGGCCCGGATAACCTGACGGCATGGATGCCAGGCCCCACCACCTCTACGTCGTCGAAGACGACGCCGCTCTGCGCGACATGCTGTGCGCCTATTTCGAAAAGCAGGGCCTCGCGGTGACGACCATGGGCAGCGCCGAGGAGCTGCTGCGCCGCATCCACAGGCTGCGGCCGGACCTCATCGTGATGGACGTGGCCCTGCCCGGTGAATCGGGGCTGGACGCCTGCCAGCGCCTGCGCGCCGACGGCGACCGTGTGCCCATCATCCTGCTGACCCAGCGCACCGAGGAGGTGGACCGGGTGCTGGGCCTGGAGATGGGGGCCGACGACTACCTGGGCAAGCCCTTCTCGGCGCGTGAACTGCTGGCCCGTGTGCGTGCCGTGCTGCGCCGCAGTGCCGGCGTGCCGGGCCTGCCGACGCCGGCGGCGGCGGCCCGCGAACAGGAAGTGAAGATCGGCGCCCACACCTTTCTGCCGGCCACCCGCAGCCTGGTCGGCGACGCCGGGCTGCGGGTGCTCAGCACCGTGGAATACGCGATGCTGGCCGAGCTGGTGACGAACCCGCATGTGCCGATCTCGCGGGAGCGGCTGCTGGCGGTGTCGCACCCGCGGGTCGAGTCGCTGCTGGCGCGCACCGTCGACGTGGCCGTGATGCGGCTGCGCAAGCTGGTCGAGCCCGACCCGGCGATGCCGCGCTACATCCAGACCGTGCGCGGCCACGGCTACATGTTCGTGCCGCACCGGCAGCTGCGCTCGGCAGCACCGGCTTAGGGTGGGCGACACATCCCGTCATCTTCGGCGGGATCGGGGTGGGTCATCGTGACATCGGATCACGGCGTTTCGGCGGGCATCACGGACGGCGGCCGCCTCCCCCACTTCGACGATGGCGAAGGCGCGTCCGGCCGTTCATCGCTCGCGCTGACAGCCTGAACGACGGCCTGAACCGCGCTGGCCTAGACTTGGTAGCTTCCCCAGTCACCGAGGCCAGCCACCATGGGCGCCAACGATCCGCTGCACGACGGCGACACCGACCCCCAGGAAACCCGCGAATGGCTGGATGCGCTGCAGGCCGTCGTCGCCGACGCCGGCGCGCCGCGTGGCCTGTACCTCATCGAACAGCTGGAGGAACAGGCGCAGCAACTGGGCATCGTGCCGCACATGCAGCCGTTTTCGGCCTACCGCAACACGATCCCGCTGCAGCGCCAGGGTGCCTACCCCGGCGACCTGCGCACCGAAGAGCGGCTGACGGCCATCATGCGCTGGAATGCGCTGGCGATGGTGGTGCGTGCCAACGCTGCCTATGGCGAACTCGGTGGCCACATCGCCAGTTATGCCTCGGCGGCCGAGATCTTCGAGATCGGCTTCAACCACTTCTTCAAGGGCAGCGCCGACGGCCAGCGCAGCGACCTCGTCTACTTCCAGCCGCATTCGGCGCCGGGTGTCTATTCGCGCGCCTTTCTCGAGGGGCGGCTGAGCGAGCAGCAACTGGCCAACTACAGGCAGGAAGTGGGCGGCCGGGGGCTGTGTTCGTACCCGCACCCCTGGCTGATGCCGGAGTTCTGGCAGTTCCCCACCGGCAGCATGGGCCTGGGGCCGCTGAATGCCGTCTACCAGGCGCGCTTCATGCGGTACCTGTCGGCGCGTGGCTTGCTGGAGACGGCAGACCGCCATGTCTGGGGTGTCTTCGGCGACGGCGAAATGGACGAACCCGAGTCCATCGCCGGGCTGACGCTGGCGGTGCGCGAAGGTCTCGACAACCTCACGTTTGTCGTCAACTGCAACCTGCAGCGCCTGGACGGCCCGGTGCGCGGCAACGGGCAGATCATCCAGGAGCTGGAAGCACTGTTCAACGGCGCCGGCTGGAACGTCATCAAGGTGCTGTGGGGCAGCGACTGGGACACGCTGCTGGCGCGCGACACCCAGCATGTGCTGCTGCGCGCGCTGAGCCGCACCGTCGACGGCCAGTACCAGACCCTGGGTGCCAACGACGGCGCCTACAACATCGAGCACTTCTTCCGCCAGGACCCCGAGGTGCAGAAGCTCGTGGCCCACATGAGCGAGGCCGAGATCGACGGCCTGAAACGCGGCGGCCACGACTTCCGCAAGCTCTACGCAGCGTTTGCCGAGGCGCAGGCGCACAAGGGCCGGCCGACGGTGATCCTGGCCAAGACGAAGAAGGGCTACGGCATGGGCGGTGCCGGCGAAAGCCGCATGACGGCGCACCAGGCCAAGAAGCTGGACACCACGGTGCTGAAGGCCTTCCGCGACCGTTTCGCCCTGCCGCTGTCGGATGCCGATGTCGAGCAGCTGCGTTTCTACAAACCCGCCGACGACAGCGCCGAGATGCGTTACCTGCGCGAACGCCGCAGCGTGCTGGGCGGTCCGCTGCCGCGGCGCAATGCCACCAGCCCGCAGCTGCCGGTGCCACCGCTGGCCGGCTGGGGCGACTTCGCCGTCAACGCCGCCGGCAAGGAGATGAGCACGACGATGGCGGCCGTGCGGGCGCTGGGCAACCTGCTGAAGGACCCGACGCTGGGCCCGCGCATCGTGCCCATCGTCGCCGACGAGGCACGCACCTTCGGCATGGCCAGCCTGTTCCGCCAGATCGGCATCTACGCACCCGAAGGCCAGCTCTACGAGCCCGAGGACGCAGCAACGATGCTGTACTACAAGGAAGCGCGCGACGGCCAGCTGCTCGAAGAAGGCATCAACGAGGCCGGTGCGCTCAGTTCGTGGATCGCCGCGGCCACCAGCTACAGCGTGCACGGCCTGCCGATGCTGCCGGTCTACATCTACTACTCGATGTTCGGTTTCCAGCGCGTTGGCGACCTGATCTGGGCCGCTGCCGACCAGCGCGCCCGTGGTTTCCTGTTCGGCGCCACCGCCGGCCGCACGACGCTGGGCGGCGAAGGGTTGCAGCACCAGGACGGCAGCAGCCTGGTCGTGGCCAGCACGGTGCCGAACTGCGTGGCCTGGGACCCGGCCTTCGCTGGCGAGGTGGCGGTGATCCTGCAGCATGCGATGCAGCGCATGCTGGTCGAGCAGCGCGACGAGTTCCACTACCTGACGCTGATGAACGAGAGCTACGCCATGCCCTCGGTGCCGGCCGAGGCCCATGCCGACCTGCTGCGTGGCATGTACAAGCTGCAGAGCTTCGACGTCGCGGGCGCGACGCAGCGTCTGCGGCTGCTGGGCAGCGGCACCATCCTGCGCGAGGTGTTGGCGGCGGCGCAACAGCTGGCCGAGCAGCACGGCATCGCCAGCGAAGTGTTCAGCGTCACCAGCTTCAGCGAACTGGCGCGCGAGGCGCGGGAACTGCAGCGCCAGGACCGCAGCAGCCC
>JBASTF010000558.1:0-3564 GCA_049274755.1 Rubrivivax sp.
AGCCACCGGCACCGCGGCTGCCGCGGTGTTGAAGTTGCCGGCGAACTGGGCCAGCATCGCATCGGACACCGGCACCAGCAGGCGGCTGCCGAACTGCGCCAGCTTGCCGCTGACGACGATGGTGGCAACGCCGGCGAGCACGCTGCTGCCCGGCGTGTCGCCCGGTTCTACCGTTGCGGCGAGGTTCATCGAAGCCGAGGAGCCGGCCTTGTCGGCGCCCTTGCCCAGCATCGTCATGCTCCTGGTGGCGGCGTCCAGGGCCAGCACCTCGATGTCGCCGCCGAAGCTCATCACCGCCGGGCCGACCTTGCTTTTCACCGTGCCCTTGTAGTGGGTGGCGTCCAGCTGCTCGGTGATGGCGGCGCCGGGCATGCAGCCGGCCACGGCGCGGATGTCGGCGAGCACCGTCCAGGCCTGTTCGACGCTGGCGGCGACGGGGTAACGCTTGTCGAGTTTGACTTCCATGATGGGGCTGTGGCTGCAGGTAAACGGGGTGGGCGGATTGTCCGCCCGGCGCGCTGCCCCGCGGGCAGCAGGGCCGCGCTGCTCCGCTTCGCTACAGCAAGGCCACGCCGCTGGCCTTCAGCTGCTGCCAGACGCGCCAGCTGCTGTGTGGCATCGTCATCTCGGTCACGCCCAGGTGGGCGAAGGCGTCGACGACGGCGTTCGTGAAGGTCGGGATCGAGCCCACGTGCGGTGATTCGGCCACGCCCTTGGCGCCCAGCGGGTGGTGCGGGCTGGGCGTGACGGTGTGGTCGGTTTCCCAGTGCGGCGTTTCGTTGAAGGTGGGCAGGAAGTAGTCCATCAACGTGTTGCCCAGCAGGTTGCCCTGGGCGTCGAACGGCATCTGCTGGCCCATGGCGACCGCGAAGCCCTCGGTCAGGCCGCCGTGGATCTGGCCTTCGATGATCATCGGGTTGATGCGGGTGCCGCAGTCGTCCAGCGCATAGAAGCGGCGCACCTTGGTTTCGCCGGTGGCGCGATCGATGTCGACGACACAAAGGTAGATGCCAAAGGGGTAGGTGAAGTTCGGCGGGTCGTAGTAGTGCACCGCCTCCAGCCCCATCTCCATGCCGGGCGGCACGTTGTTGTAGGCGGCCCAGCAGATGTCCTTCATCGTCTTGTGGCGAGAAGGATCCCCCTTGACGTTGAAGCGGTCGATCTCCCAGTCCAGGTCGTGTTCGCCGACTTCCAGCAGGTGGGCGGCGATCTTCTTCGCCTTTGCGTGGATCTTGCGCGCCGCCAGCGCGATGGCCGCGCCGGCCACCGGCGTGCTGCGGCTGCCGTAGGTGCCCAGGCCATAGGGCGCCGTGCTGGTGTCGCCTTCCTCGACCTGGATCACCTCGCTGGGAATGCCGAGCTCGGTGGCGATGATCTGCGCATAGGTGGTCTGGTGGCCCTGGCCCTGCGTGATGGTGCCCATGCGTGCGATGGCGCTGCCGGTGGGATGCACACGGATCTCGCAGCTGTCGAACATGCCGACACCGAGGATGTCGCACATCTTGCTCGGGCCGGCGCCGACCACTTCGGTGAAGGTGACGAGGCCGATGCCCATCAGCGTGGGGCTCTTGGGGTCGGCACGTTGGGCGGCCTGTTCGGCGCGCAAGGCCTTGTAGTCGCAGGCGGCCAGCACCTTGTCGAGCGCGGTCTGGTAGTCGCCCGAGTCGTACTCGAAGCCGAAGGCGCTCTTGTACGGGAACTGTTCCTTCCGGATGAAGTTCTTGGCGCGGATCTCGGCCTTGTCCATGCCCAGCTTCTGCGCGAGAACATCCACCATGCGTTCGATCAGGTACACGGCTTCGGTGACGCGGAAGCTGCAGCGGTAGGCCACACCACCCGGCGCCTTGTTGGTGTAGACGCCCTTCACGCTGGCATAGGCGGCCGGGATGTCGTAGCTGCCGCTGCAGATGTGGAACAGGCCGGCCGGGAACTTCGTCGGGTCGGCACAGGCGTCGAAGGCGCCGTGGTCGGCAACGACATGCACACGCAGGCCGAGGATGCGGCCGTCGGGCGTGGCGGCGATCTCGCCGTCCATGTGGTAGTCCCGCGCAAAGGCCGTGGCGCTGATGTTCTCGACACGGTCTTCGACCCACTTCACCGGCTTGCCCAGCACGATGGAGGCGACGATGGCGCAGACATAACCCGGGTACACACCGACCTTGTTGCCGAAGCCGCCGCCGATGTCGGGGCTGACGATGCGCACCTTGCTTTCAGGAATGCCCGACAGCAGCGACACCACGGTGCGCACCACGTGCGGCGCCTGGCTGGTGATGTAGGTGACGAGTTCACCGCGCACCGGGTCGAAGCTGGCGACGCAGCCGCAGGTCTCCAGCGGGCAGGGGTGCACACGCGGGTAGAAGATGTGTTCCTTCACCACCACCGGCGCTGCAGCAAATGCCGCGTCGGTGGCCGTCGCATCACCGGCGTCCCAGGTGAAGATGTGGTTGTGGTGTTCACGTTTGCCGTGAGCACCTTCGGTCTTGCCGGCCAGGTCGTCGCGCAGCACCGGAGCATCGGGCTTCAACGCTTCGTAGGGGTCGATGACCACCGGCAGTTCTTCGTACTCCACCAGCACGGCTTCGACGCCGTCGGCCGCGGCATAACGGTCTTCGGCGATGACCACGGCCACTTCCTGCATCTGGAAGTGCACCTTGGCATCGGCCAGCACGGCGGCCACGTCGCCGGCCAGCGTCGGCATCCAGTGCAGCTTCAGCGGCTTCAGGTCCTCGGCCGTCAGCACGGCGATGACACCGGGTACCTGCAGTGCCGCGCTCTTGTCGATGGACTTGATGCGGGCATGGGCGAAGGGGCTGCGCACGATGTCCATGTGCAGCATGCCGGGCAGCTTGATGTCGTCGACATAGTTGCCCTTGCCCTGGATGAAACGGGCGTCTTCCTTGCGCAGGCGGCTGTCGCCCAGGCCTTGCAGCGCGGCCAGTCTGTCGGGGGCGTTCATGCGGCCTCCTTCGCGGTGGCCTGCAGCTTCGCAGCTGCGTACTGCACCGCTTTGACGATGTTCTGGTAGCCGGTGCAGCGGCACAGGTTGCCGGCCATGCCGGCGCGGATCTCGGCTTCGCTGGGGTTCGGGTTCTCCTGCAGGAAGCGGTAGGCCCGCATCAGCATGCCGGGTGTGCAGAAGCCGCACTGCAGCCCGTGCATCTTGTAGAAACCTTCCTGCACCGCATGCAGCGCACCAGCGTCTTTTGCCAAGGACGCCAGGCCTTCGACGGTGAGCACCTGCGCGCCTTCACATTGCACGGCGAGGTGGGTGCAGCTCTTCACGCTCTGGCCGTCGATGTCGACGGTGCAGGCGCCGCAGTGGCTGGTGTCGCAGCCGATGTGTACGCCGGTGAGGTGCAGTTCTTCGCGCAGGAAGTGCACGAGCAGGGTGCGCGGCTCCACCGCCTTTTCCTGCTTGCGGCCGTTCACCTGCACGGTGACCAGGGTCTTGCTCATCGTCTTGTGCTCCTCAGCGTGCACGTGCAGCGGCGGCGCGGATGGCGCGCTGCACCATCTGGCCGGCCATCGCGGTTTTGTAGGCTTCGTCGCCGCGCAGGTCGGCGG
>JBASTF010000559.1:0-5110 GCA_049274755.1 Rubrivivax sp.
GTGCCCGGCGGCGCGGCACCCGGCGCCGGTGCCGGCAACGCCGTGCCGGCGGCCAGCCAGCGCAATGGCGTCGACGTGCAGATCGTCTTTGAGGCCCAGCCCAGTTCCGGCAGTGGCAGCACCCTGAGCAACGACGTGCCGCGGCTGCACATCAACAACTGGGCCGAGGTCACGGAGTTCAACCTCGACCAGTTCACGGCGCCGGGCGCCACGCCCTGCGAAGGCATCACCAACGCCGTGGACCTGCGTTACACGATGGACCACGAACTGGTGCGTGGCTGGCAGCTGTCGATCTCCAGCTCGGCGGTCATTCCCGGCGGCACCCCGGTGTTGCCCGGTGCCACCGTGCCACCGCTGCCGCCGGAACAGTTCGCCTCGGCCCGCGGCGGCAACGGCGTCGTGCACCTGAACACCACGAACTGGCCGCTGTGTGCCTACACGGTGAGTTTCACGCGGCAGCTGAAGCTGACCGACGGCGAAACCGACGATGGCAGCCGCGGCGGCAGCGTGGCGGTGTTCTGCAAACGCTGACCGGGCACCAGCGTGCAGGGCGCGGCCCACCGGCCATCGCCGCGCCCTGCAGTTGATCGCCGGCTTTCCGCGCTTCGTCGCAACCCTGTCCAGCACCCCCGGGTCCCCCCTAAACTGCGCCCGCTCCCGCCAGAGGGGCGACAACGCAGAGGGTGAACCATGCAGAAGAAGTGGCTGTTCGGGGGTGTGGCGGCTGCCGTGGTGGTGCTGGGTGCCGGTGGCGCCTGGATGGGTGGCGTGTTCCAGCCCAAGGCCGAGGCGGCGACGCAGGCCGCGGCCAAGAAGGACGGCAAGGACGGCAAACCCGAGGTGGCGCTGGAGTTCATCGCCCGCGAGGTGGTGCAGCCGTCGATGGCGCGCATTCCCGGCCGCATCGAGTTCTCGGGCCCGCTGGTGGCGCCGCAGACCGCCGTCGTGCGCGCCAAGGCCGCCGGCACGCTGCTGGCGCTGACGGTGGAGGAAGGCAGCCGCGTGGCTGCCGGGCAGACGCTGGCCCGTGTCGACCTGGCCGAACTCTCCAGCCGCGTCGCCGAACGCAGTGCCAATCTCGAGTCGGCGAAGGCCACGCTGGCCCAGGCCGAGCGCACCCATGCCTCGAACGAGCGCCTGGCGGCGCAGCAGTTCATCAGCCCGATCGCGCTGGAGAACTCGCGGGCCGCGGTGGACACGGCGCGGGCCTCGCTGGCTGCGATGCAGGCGGCGCTGGAGACCAGCAAGGTCAGCCTGCGCGACGCCGCGCTGGTGGCGCCGATCTCCGGCATCGTGGCCAAGCGGCATGCCGTGCCGGGCGAAAAGCTCAGTGCCGAACAGCAGGTGCTGAGCATTGTCGACATCCAGAAGCTGGAGCTCGCCGGCGCCGTCGGCACCCACGAGGTGTCGCGGCTGGCGCCGGGCATGGCGGTGCAGGTGGCGGTGGAAGGTGTTGCGCAGCCGGTCACCGGCCGCATCGCGCGCATCGCGCCGGCGGCCGAACCGGGCACACGCTCGATCGGCGTCACCATCGAGCTGCCGAACCCGAAGGAAACGCTGCGTGCCGGCCAGTACGCGGTGGCGCGCGCGCTGCTGCCCGACGACGCCGACCGCATGACGGTGCCGGTGGCCGCCATCGGCAACACCGGTGGCCAGGACCATGTCTGGGTCATCGAAAACGGCACGCTGGCACGCCGCGCCATCACGCTGGGCCGGCGCGACGAGCGTGAAGGCCGCGTCGAGGTGCTGGGCGGCTTGACGGCGGTGAGCCAGGTGCTGGCTGCACGTTTCGACAACCTGCGCGAAGGGGCCAAGGCCAGCGTCGTGGCGAGCAAGTCATCGGCCGTGGCCTCGGCCGCGGCGTCGACGCCACAAGTTCGCTGAGCAGCCGGGAGACGGACCATGTGGATCACCCGCGTCTCGATCAAGAACCCCGTCTTCGCCACCATGGTGATGGTGGCGCTCTGTGTGCTGGGCCTGTTTTCGCTGGCCCGCCTGGGCGTGGAGCAGATGCCCGACATCAGCTTCCCCGGCGCCTGGATCGAAGTGCAGTACCCCGGTGCCAGCCCCGAGGCCGTGGAGCGCGAGATCACGAAGCCGCTGGAAGAAGCGATCAACAGCGTCGCCGGCATCAAGCGCATCACCTCGCGCAGCCTGGAAGGCAAGGCCCAGGCCAACGTCGAGTTCGGCCTGGACGCCGACATGGCGCGTGGCATGCAGGACGTGCGCGACCGCGTCGCGGCGGTGCAGAACGTCTTCCCCAAGGATTCCAAGGCGCCGCTGATCGCACGCTGGAACAACGACAACGCGCAGCCCGTCGTCAACCTGGCGCTGCTGAGCAAGACCCGCAGCCCGCGTGAGCTGTCGGTGCTGGGCGACCAGCTGGTCGGCAAGCGGCTGCTGCGTGTTGAAGGTGTGGCGCGTGTGGACATCAGCGGCCTGACGGTGCGCGAGGTCCGCATCGACCTCGACCCGCAGCGCCTGCGTGCCTACAACGTGACGCCGGCCGAGATTGCCGCCGCGCTGAAGGAGGCCAACGCCGACCAGCCGGTGGGCCTGATCACGGACCCGGTGCGCGACGCGCTGCTGCGGGTGGAAGGCCGGGTGCGCGACCCCAAGCAGTTCGAGAACCTGGTCGTCGCGCGCCGCGGCAGCCTGGCGCTGACGCTGGCCGACCTGGGCCAGCTGGTCGAACGCGAGAAGGAGGCCGAGTCCTCGGCACGCATCAACGGCCAGCGCGCCGTCAACTTCAACGTCTACAAGCAGCAGGACGCCAACATCGTCGTCGTCGGCGACGCCGTGAAGAAGGCGATGGACGAACTGCGCAAGTTCGTGCCGCCGGATGTGGAGCTGAAGCTGATCTACGCCACCAGCGACTGGGTCAAGGGCTCGCTGGACGGCCTGAAGCACACGCTGGTCGAAGGTGCGCTGCTGACGGTGGCCATCGTCTTCCTGTTCCTGCACAGCTGGCGCTCGACCATCATCACCGGGCTGACGCTGCCGATTGCAGTGATCTCGAGCTTCATCGCCGTCTACGCCTTCGGCTTCACGCTGAACTTCATGACGATGATGGCGCTCAGCCTGTGCATCGGCCTGCTGATCGACGATGCCATCGTCGTGCGCGAGAACATCGTGCGCCATGTCGGCATGGGCAAGGACCACCACCGCGCGGCCTTCGACGGCACCAACGAGATCGGGCTGGCGGTGATGGCCACGACCTTTGCGATCTGCGCCGTGTTCGTGCCCGTGGCCTTCATGGGCGGCATCATCGGCAAGTTTTTCTACCCCTTCGGCATCACCGTCGTCGTGGCGGTGCTGGTGAGCCTGTTCGTCAGCTTCACGCTGGACCCGATGTTGTCCAGCATCTGGAAAGACCCGCCGTCGGCGCGGCTGAAGACGCTGCCGCTCATCGGCCATGCCATCCGCGGCACCGACCGCATGATGGACTGGCTGCACGACCTGTACGAACGCACCATCCGCTGGGCCTTCAGCGGCCGCCGCTACCGCGTGTTCGTGCCGCCGCTGCCGGCCTTCGGCCACGGTTTCCATGCCGACGGCCGCCGCGACAAGGCCAGCAGGCGCCGCCTGCGCTGGGCCACGATCACGCCGCGTGGGCTGGTGATGGCCGTGGGCGCCGGCAGCTTCGTCGCCGCCATCGGCCTGGCGCCGCTGGTTGGCAGCGAGTTCGTGCCGCAGACCGACCAGAGCTACACGCAGCTGCAGCTGACGATGCCGGTGGGCTCCAGCCTGGAGCGCGCCAATGCCAAAGTGCAGCAGGTGGAAGAGATCCTGCTGGGCATGCCCGAGATCGACACCGTCTCCACCTTCGTCGGCGGCGCCGGCCAGCGCAACCAGGCCTGGCTGAACATCGTGCTGAAGCCGCGCAAGGAACGCACACGCAGCCAGAAGCAGGTGGAAGACGCGATCCGCGACGCCATCGCGAAGATCCCCGGCACCAGCGCGGCGCTGGGCTTCGACCGGCCGATCTACGTCGCCATCCTGGGCAGCGATGCCGAGGGCCTGGCGCGTGTGGCCAACGAGTTCGCCGAGAAGGTGAAGAAGATCCCGGGCGCGGTGGACGTGGAGTCCTCGGTCAAGCCCGGCCTGCCGGCCTATGCCGTGCGGCTGAAACCGGCCGCCATCCGCGAGTTGGGGCTGACGACACCGCAGCTGGCCAGCAGCCTGCGCGCCTATGTCAACGGCGAAACGGCGACCTACTGGACCACCCCCGACGGCGACCTGGTCGACGTGGTGCTGCGCCTGAACGAAACCCAGCGTGAACGCCTGGAGCAGCTGCGTGGCCTGCCGGTGGCCTTTGCCAAGGACGGCACGCCGATTGCGCTGGACAGCGTGGCCACCGTCGAGTCCATCTTCAACCCCGAGATCATCCGCCGCCAGAACCTGCAGCGCCGCGAGGCCGTGTTTGCCGGCGTGAAGGACCGCAGTGCCGGCGACGTCGGCGCCGACGTGCAGAAGCTGATCAAGGAAACCAACCTGCCGCCGGGCTACAGCTTCGATGTCGGCGGCCAGATGCAGCAGCAGGCCGAGGCTTTCGGCGGCCTGCTGTCGGCGATGGCGCTGGCGGTGATCTTCATCTACATCGTGCTGGCCAGCCAGTTCGGCAGCTTCCTGCAGCCCATCGCCATCATGGCCAGCCTGCCGCTGGCGCTGATCGGCGTGATGCTGGCCCTGCTGTTCTGGCGCAGCACGCTGAACGTGTTCTCGATGATCGGCCTGGTGATGCTGATGGGCCTGGTGACGAAAAACGCCATCCTGCTGGTGGACTTCGCCAACCACGCGCGCAAGGCCGGCGCGACGATTGCCGACGCGCTGCTGCAGGCCGGGCTGATCCGCATGCGGCCCATCATCATGACGACGGCGGCCATGGTCTTCGGCATGCTGCCGCTGGCCCTGGCCTTCAACGACGGCGGCGAACTGCAGGCGCCGATGGGCCGCGCCATCATCGGCGGCGTCATCACCTCGACGCTGCTGACGCTGATCGTCGTGCCGGTGCTGTACAGCTACCTTGTTCGTGAAAAGACGCGCGAGAAGACGCCGCAGGCCGCAGCCGACGCTGCGGCCGGCGAGCTCGGCGGCCCGGTGCTGCCGG
>JBASTF010000560.1:0-3333 GCA_049274755.1 Rubrivivax sp.
GGCCGGCAGGTCGCCGCGGCGCAGGTCCGGCAGGTTGCCGGGCACCGGCTGCAGCGCCGCCAGCGAACCTTCGGCCGTGGGTGTGGACGACATCAGCCGTGCCGTGTACGGATGCTGCGGCTGCTGGAACAGCAGCTGCGTCGGCGCCACCTCCACCGCGTGGCCGGCATGCATCACGACGATGCGGTCGCAGTACTCGGCGGCCAGGCCCAGGTCGTGGGTGATGAACAGCGTCGCCATCTGGCGTTCACGCGCCAGGCCGGTGATCAGGTCCATCACCGCCGCCTGGGTCGTCACATCCAGGCCCGTGGTCGGCTCGTCGGCCACCAGCAGGCTGGGCCGGCAGGCCAGCGCGATGGCGATCATCACACGCTGGCACATGCCCCCCGAGAGTTCGAACGGATAGGCCGACCAGCGGCGTTCCGGGTCGGCGATGGCCACCTCGCGCAAGGCCTGCACCGCCCGTTCGCGAAGACCCAGCGCCGCGTCCGGCCCGGTGCGGCCACGTGCGGCCACGGCATGGCGGCGCAACACATCCTCGATCTGCAGGCCCACCGGGCGGATCGGGTTCAGCGCCGTGCGCGGGCTCTGGAAGATCATGCTGATCTCGCGGCCGCGCAGGTCGGAGAGCGTCTTCTCGTCGGCGCGCAGCAAGTCCATGCCGCCGAACACCGCGCTGCCGCCGGTGACCTTGGCCGCCGCATCGCTGATGCCCAGCATCGCGTACGACAGCACCGACTTGCCGCTGCCGCTTTCGCCGACCAGGCCGACAATCTCGCCCTTCTGCAGCTGCAGCGAGATGTCCTGCAGCGCACGCACGGTGCCGCTGCGGGTGCGGAACTCCAGGCTGAAGTTGCGGACGTCGAGCAGCGGCGGCTTCATGTGCGTTTCCTCGGGTCGAAGATGTCGCGCAGCGCGTCGCCGAGCAGGTTGAACGAAAACACCGCCAGCATCAGCACGGCGCCGGGGAAGAAGCTCACCCACCACTCGCCGCTGACGATGAACTGCGCACCTTCGGCGACCAGGATGCCCCACTCCGGCGTCGGCGGCCGCACACCCAGGCCGATGAAGCTCAAGCCCGCCGCGTTCAGGATTGCCCAGCCCATGTTCAGGCTGACCTGCACCATGGCCGGCGGCAGGATGTTGGGGAACAGGTGCAGCGCCAGGATGCGCAGGTCGCCGTTGCCCGAGAGCCGTGCCGCCTCGATGAAACCGGCTTCGCGCCGCACATTGGTTTCGGCGCGTGCCACGCGCACGTAGAACGGCAGGTTGATGATGGCCGTGGCCAGCACGATGTTGCCCACCGTGTTGCCCAGGGCGGCGACGATGCCCATGGCCAGCACAAACAGCGGGAAGGCCATGATGGTGTCGGACACGCGTGTCACGCCCAGGTCCCACCAGCCGCCGAAGTAGCCGGCCGCCAGGCCCAGGCCGATGCCGATGACGAAGCTCAGCGCCACCGCGCTGACGGCGATGCCCAGGTCCAGCCGTGTGGCGACGATGGTGCGCGAGAGGATGTCGCGGCCCAGCGCGTCGGTGCCGAACCAGTGGCTGGCCGACGGCCCCTGCAGCGCCACCGTGGTGTTGCTGGCCAGCGGGTCGTAAGGCACGATCCAGGGGCCGACCAGGGTCAGCAGCACAAACAGCGCAAACAGCGCCGCTGCCAGCTTGGTCACCGGGTTCTCGTTCAGCACATGGCGGATGTGCCCGAGGGTGTTGCCGTTCATCGTCAGCGTTCCAGGCTGATGCGCGGGTCGATCAGCGTGTACAGCACGTCGACCAGCAGGTTCAGCAGCACGAAGAGCAGGCCCATCGCCAGCACGAAGCCCTGCACCGGCGCGTAGTCGCTGGCCGTCAGCGCGTCGATGGCGTAGCTGCCGACACCGGGCCAGCCGAAGACCTTTTCGATGATGACGCTGCTGCCCAGCATGAAGCCGAACACCATGCCCAGCGTCGTCACCACCGGCAGCAGCGCGTTGCGCAAGGCATAACGCACCAGCACCGTGCTGCGCGACAGCCCGCTGGCCCTGGCCGTGCGCACGAAGTCCGAGCCCAGCACCTGCAGCATCGACGCCCGTGTCATGCGTGCAATCGGCGCCAGCACAAACAGCGCCATCGTCACCACCGGCAGGACCAGCTGCTTGAACGCCGCCCACCACAGGCCCAGGTCGCCGACCAGCAGCGCATCGACGAGGAACAACCCGGTCATCGACGGCGGCGGCGACCAGATCGGGTCCAGCCGGCCCAGCGGCGCCGGTGCCCAGCCGAGCAGGAAGTAGAAGACGTAGGCCAGCAGCAGGCCCGTGAAGAAGGTCGGCAGCGAGACACCGGCCGTCGTGAGCAAACGGCACAGCTGGTCGATCCACGAACCCGGCCGCGTCGCCGCCATCACGCCCAGTGGCAAGGCGATGGCACAGGCCAGCAGCAAGGCCAGCAGCACCATCTCGATGGACGCCGGCAAGCGCGACAGCAGTTCCTGCAACACCGGCTGGCCGGTGGTGAGCGACAGGCCCAGGTCTCCCTTCAGCAGCCCGCCGACATAACGCAGAAACTGCTCGGGCAGCGGTTTGTCCAGCCCCAGCGAGGCCCGCACCTGGGCGATGGCTTCCTGCGTCGCCGCCGCACCGGCGAAGTAGGCCGCGGGGTCGCCGGGCAGCGCACGTGTCAGCAGAAAGGTGATGACGATGACGCCGACGAGGTTGGGCAAGGCCGCCAGCAGGCGTTTGCCGATGACAACAAGCAGGCTGCCCATGGCACTACAGCATCAGGCTGACATGGGCTGCGACAACACGCCAGCCCTGCGGGAAACGCACCCAGGTCTGGCTCTGGCGGCCGGTCTTCGTGCCGCCTTCGCGCTGGAACTCGGTCATCGCGGTGCCGAAGTCGTTGCCGTAGGTGGTGAGGACGGTGTTGGCCAGCGTGCGCGCCAGGCCGGTGCTGGGGCGTGCGGCGCGGAAAGCGCGGATGGCCTCGATGCCCACCAGGTTCTCGGCCACGCCGTAGCGCACCGTGTGTTCGCTGGTCCAGAACAGATCGTCCAGCACCTCGACCTTGTTGTGCACCAGCGCGTCTTCGTAGCGTGCGAAGACGGCCGTCAACTCGGCCAGCGTTCCGGGATCGTTGATCTGCATCGGCCTCACTCCAGCGCCGCCACAGGCGCATGCACCACACCCTGCTGCTGCAAGTGGCGCGCCACCCGCAGCACCAGGTCTTCGCGCCAGGGCGCGGCGATCAACTGCACACCCACCGGCAAGGTGGCATGGGCCCCCCACACCGGCACCGTGCACACCGGCAGCCCGATGCAGGACACCGGCTGCGTCAGCAGCCCCATGC
>JBASTF010000561.1:0-2718 GCA_049274755.1 Rubrivivax sp.
GCTGTCGCCGGCCTCCTCGGCCCAGCGCAGCAGGGCATTGCCGCCCAGCGACACACCGGCCGCCAGCAGCGGGGTGTGGTGGCGTTCGTGCAGCCGGCCCAGCATCCAGGCGATCTCCTCGAAGTCACCCGAGTGGTAGGCACGCGGCGCGTGGTTCAGCTCGCCGGAGCAGCCTCGGAAATGCGGCACGCTGAAGTGCCAGCCCAGGGCCTGCGCCACCTGGGCGAAGGCCAGCGCATAGCGGCTGCTCGACGAGCTTTCCAGGCCGTGGAACAGCACCAGGGCCGGTGCGCCCGGGGCCGCCGTGGCGGCATCGAGATGGTCGACGTCGATGAAGTCGCCGTCGGGTGCGCGCCAGCGTTCACGCCGGTAGGCTGGCGCTTCGGCCAAGCGCGGCCGTGAACACAGGGCCGGCCAGATCGTCTGCAGGTTGCCGCCCGGCAGCCACCAGGGCGCGCGGTAGCCGTGCATCTAGGCGTCCATCAGTGCAGCGTGGACGGCGCGTCGGCGGCGGCCGGCAGTTCGTGCGGGCTGGCCGGGCTGGCGTGGTGCGCCACCAGACGCCAGCCCTGGGCCGTCTTCACATAGACATTGGTCGCCAGCACCCAGGCTTCCTGCAGGCCTCGTGGGCCGTCGACGGCGATGCGCTCGACCAGGTGGTGCACCGCATGCGACAAACCCTGCAGCCGGTGCACCTGCTCGGGCACGACGGGGATCACGCCGTTGCCGAAGATGGCCTCGAAACTCTCGCGGATGGCCGCAGGCCCGACGAGCCGGCCGCCGCCGGGGTGCACGCAGACGACCTCGTCGTCGTCGGCCCAGGCGGCCATCAGGCGCCGGATGTCGCCCTGCTGCAGCGCTTCGTAGAACTGCGCCTCGACGTCGTCGGGCGAGCCGTCGTGCAGTGCTGCGGCGGGCGGCTTGGGGCGGGGCATGCGCGCAGGCTAGCGGAAGATCACGCTCTTGTGGCCGTTCAGCAGCACACGGTGCTCGACATGCCAGCGCACCGCGCGCGCCAGCACGCGGCTTTCGATGTCGCGGCCGACGGCGGTGTAGTCCTCGGCCGACATCGTGTGCTCCACACGTTCCACGTCCTGCTCGATGATGGGGCCTTCGTCGAGGTCGGCGGTGACGTAGTGCGCGGTGGCGCCGATCAGCTTCACGCCGCGGGCATGGGCCTGGAAATACGGCCGTGCGCCCTTGAAGCTGGGCAGGAAGCTGTGGTGGATGTTGATCGCGCGGCCCTTCAGCACCGCGCAGAACTCGGCGCTGAGGATCTGCATGTAGCGCGCGAGCACGACCAGGTCGATGCGCTCGCGTTCGATCAGTGCCTCGACCTCGCGTTCCTGCGCACGTTTGGTCGCCGCGTCGCTGCCGCCCTGCAGCGGCAGGTGGTGGAAGGGGATGCCGTAGCTGGCTGCCAGCTCGGCGAAGGCCGTGTGGTTGCTGACGATGGCCGGGATGTCCACCGCCAGCTGCCCGCTGCGCCAGCGGAACAGCAGGTCGTTCAGGCAGTGGCCATGCTGGCTGACCATCAGCAGCAGCCGCGGCCGCTGCGCCAGCGCGTGGAAACGCACGGCCATGCCGTGCTGCTGCGCCGTGTGCGCAAACAGGCGGTCCAGCGTGGCGGCATCGGCCAGCTGCGGTGGCGCCTCGAAGTGCACACGCATGAAAAACAGGCCGGTCGCGTGCTCGCCTTCGAGGTCGCCGAACTGCTGCGAGTCGATGATGTTGCAACCGGCCTGGAACAGCAGCCCCGACACGGCATAGACAATGCCCTTGGTGTCGCGGCAGGCCAGGGTCAACACGAACTGTGAATCGAGCGCCATGGGCGAAGATTGTAGGGACCACCCACGATGAAGACCGACACCGCCGACTGGCCCGAGAAGAGCCGCGAGCTGTCGCAACTGCTGGCGCATGCCGGCCTGGGCGACCGTGCGGCCTTTGCGCGCCTGTACGAACGCACCAGCGGCCATTTGTTCGCCGTGGTGCTGCGCATCCAGCGTGACCGCGCCCAGGCCGAAGACCTGCTGCAGGAGGTGTTTGTCGCCGTCTGGAAGGCCGCGGCGAGTTTCGACGCCGCACGCAGCCAGCCGCTGACCTGGCTGACCAGCATCGCACGCAACCGCGCCATCGACAGCCTGCGCCGCGCGCAGACACAGCCGAAGCTGGAAAGCGCCAGCCGCGACGACGATGACGACGAGCGCCCCGACGCCACCGAGACCTTGCCCGACGCAGGCCCGGGCCCGCTGGAACTGCTGGGCCGCGCCAGCGATGCCCGTGAACTCGGCCAGTGCATGGAACGGCTGACGGCACCGCAGCGCCAGAGCGTGGCGCTGGCCTTTTTCGACGGGCTTTCGCATGCCGAGGTCGCCGAGCAGCTGCGTGAACCGCTGGGCACCGTGAAGAGCTGGGTACGGCGCGCGCTGATGACGCTGAAAGGCTGCCTGGAACGCAGTGTGCTGCGCGACGTCGGGCGGGAGGCCTGAGCATGGACTACGCCAAGCTCCCGCTCGCCGATGCGCTGGCTGCCGAATACGTGGCCGGCACCTTGCGCGGCCCGGCGCGCCGCCGTTTCGAAGCCCTGCTGCCCGGCCACCCGGCCTTGCGTGCCGCGGTGCGCGACTGGCAGGACAGGCTGATGCCGCTGACCGCGGCCGTCGAACCGGTGGTGCCGCCAGCCACGGTCTGGGCCGGCATCGACCGCCGGCTGTGGCC
>JBASTF010000562.1:0-5797 GCA_049274755.1 Rubrivivax sp.
ATCCAGCGCAGGGCGCCGTCGCCGCGGCGGTGCAGGCGGAAGTCCAGCCGCCAGCGCGTGAGGTCGCGGGCCGAGGCCAGCACGCTGCGCACCAAGCGCTCACGGTCGGCAGGGTCGACCAGACCGAGCAGGCTGTTGGCGTCGCGCAGCATGTCGGCCGGCTCGACGCCGAACAGCGCGCTGCTGCGTTCGCTAACGTAGGGAAAGGTCGAGCTGCCGTCGCCGGCCAGGCGGAACTGGTACAGCGCCCCGGGCACATGCTGGCTGATGCGTGTGAGGCGCTCGGTCAGCGCGCGGCGTTCGGTGACGTCGGTCTGCGTGCCCAGCATGCGGCGCGGGCGGCCGTCGGGGTGGCGTTCGACGATGCGGCCACGTTCGAGCAGCCAGCGCCACTGGCCGCTGGCGGCGCGGGCGCGGTAGGTGCTTTCGTAGGTCTCGACCTCGCCGCGTTCGTGGCGCAGGTAGGCCTCGTGGTTGGTCTCGCGGTCATCCGGGTGGATCAGCGCGTTCCAGTCGTCCTGCGTGTGGCCGATGGCATGGGGCGCATAACCCAGCAGCTGCAGGCCTTCGTCGATGTCGCTGAGCCAGTCGCTGTCGATGTCCCATTCCCAGACGAAGGTGTCGGCGCCGGCCAGCGCCGCCTGCACCAGGGTGCCTTGCTCGCTGCGGCGCGGCGTGTTGCCGGTTTCCAGGTCGCGTAGCAGCAAAGCGGCCGCGGTGGGCAGCAGGCCGTGCAGCGCCGTGGCATCGGCGCTGGCCGGGGCATGCAGGTGGCCGAGATCCTGGCCCAGGCGTTGCAGCGGCAGCGTTTGCTGGCCGGCGCCGATGCTGCCGAGCTGCCAGCCGGCCGTGGCCTTCAGCCCGCAGGGGCCACCGAGGGCGCTGCCCAGCGCCGACACCAGCAGCAGCAGCGCGTGCCGCGGGTCGCCGCGCGCCAGGTGGTCGAGCAGCACATCGCGGGCGATGCCCGCAAGGTCCGGCTCAGTGGCCAGTGCCGACCTTTTCGCCGGCTTTCAGCCGGTAGACCGTGCCGCAGTACGCGCACTTGCCTTCGCCGTGGCTGGCAACGTCGATGAACACACGCGGGTGGTTGCTCCACAGCGGCATCTTCGGGTTCGGGCAGAACACGACGCCGGGGCCCTGCAGGTCGGCCACGCTGAGTTCGACGGTGGCTTTGGCTTCACTCATGCTCAGACCTTGCTCAGCCATTCGGCGTACTTGGGGTTGCGGCCGCCCACGATGTCGAAAAACGCAGCCTGGATCTTCTCGGTGAGGGGGCCGCGGCTGCCGCTGCCGAGCTCGATGCGGTCGAGCTCGCGGATCGGCGTCACCTCGGCGGCCGTGCCGGTGAAAAACGCCTCGTCGCAGATGTAGACCTCATCGCGGGTGATGCGCTTTTCCACCAGCTTCAGGCCGAGGTCGTTGCAGATGTGCAGGATGGTGTCGCGGGTGATGCCGTTCAGCGCACCGGCCGAGAGGTCGGGCGTGTAGACCACGCCCTTCTTGATGATGAACAGGTTCTCGCCGGCGCCTTCGCTGACGAAACCGGCCGAGTCCAGCAGCATGGCCTCGTCGTAGCCCTCGTCGGTGGCTTCCATGTTGGCCAGGATGCTGTTGGTGTAGTTGCTCACCGCCTTGGCCTGCGTCATCGTGATGTTGACGTGGTGGCGTGTGTAGCTGCTGGTCTTCACGCGGATGCCGCGCTTCAGCCCTTCTTCGCCCAGGTAGGCGCCCCAGGCCCAGGCCGCCACCATCAGGTGGATGGTGTTGCCCTTGGGGCTGACACCCAGCTTCTGGTCGCCGATCCAGACCAGCGGCCGCAGGTAGCAGCTTTCCAGCTGGTTCGCACGCACGACCTCGCGCTGCGCCTCCATCACCTGTTCGACGCTGAACGGGATCTTCATGCGCAGGATCTTGGCGCTGTTGAACAGGCGCTCGGTGTGCTCGCGCAGGCGGAAGATCGCGGTGCCGCCCGCGGTGTTGTAGGCACGCACACCTTCGAAGGCGCCGCAGCCGTAGTGCAGCGTGTGCGACAGCACGTGGATCTTGGCGTCGCGCCAGTCGACAAGCGCGCCGTCCATCCAGATCTTGCCGTCGCGGTCGGACATCGACATGGGCTTTCCTTGGTTGCCAGGGGGAGGAAGGCCGATTTTAGGCGTCGGCGCCGGCGGCGGCTGCACGCGCCAGGCGCACTTCCTTCACGACGCCGTCGTGCAGGATCACCTGCACCGCGTCGCCGCCGGCGTCGCGCCAGGCGAAGGTTTCCGGCTCGTCGGCCAGCTTCTGGCCCAGGCTGCGTGTCAGCGTCACCACCTGCAGCATGCGCATGCCGGGCTGCAGCCGCGATTGCAGCATCACGGCGTTGTCGGTGTGGCCCACCGGGCTGCCGGCGGCATTGCGCATCACACGCAGCGCGCGGCTGAACTGCAGCAGCAGCCAGAACACGACCACGGTGACGGCCAGCGCCACACCCTGCCAGCCGTAGCCGATGTAGCCGGCGGCCACCGCCACAGCGGCCAGTGCCCAGCCCAGCCACGGGTTCTGCAGCGGGTTCAAGAGCGCCTCCTGCACGGCATGGCAGAGAATCTGGCGGATGAATGACGTGCGGACATGGGTGATCAACCTCGATCGGGCGCCGGACCGGCTGGCGCGCATCGCCGCGCAACTGGACCGCCTGGGCCTGGCCTGGACCCGGCTGCCGGCAGTCGATGCACGGGCCTTCAGCGAAGCCCAGCGTGCGCTGCTGGACGACGGCACCTACCGGCGCCGCCATGGCATGACGCCGCTGCCGGGCGAGCTGGGATGTTACCTGTCGCATGTCGAGGTGCTGCGCGCCTTCCTGGCCAGCACTGCGGCTTTTGCCGTGGTGCTGGAAGACGACGTGCTGCTGCACGACACGCTGCCGGCCGTGCTGCAAGGCCTGGTGGCCCATGCCGGGCGCTGGGACATGGTGAAACTCTCGGCCGTGCACTCGGGAACGCCGGTGCCGTTTCTCGAGGTGGCGCCGGGGCAGCAGCTGGCGGTGATGCTGTCGCGCTGCACCGGCAGCAGCGCCTACATCGTGAACCGCGCCGCGGCGCAGGCTTATCTTGGCGGCCTGCTGCCGATGCAGCTGCCCTACGACCATGTGTTCGACCAGGGCTGGCGCTTCGGCCTGAAGGTGCGGCTGGTGACACCCACACCCTGCCAGCACGACGACCAGACAGCCTCGACCATCGGCGCACCCGGCAGCAGCCCGCCGCGCAAGTTCCACTGGACAAGGCGCTGGGGAACCTATGGCTACCGCTTGCGCAACGAGGCGCGGCGGCTCGCCTACGGTCTGCGCGAGACCTTGCGCGAGCGGTTCAGCTGACCTCGCGCCGGCCGACACGGCCGCTGCCGTCATGGTCGACGACGGCGCAACGCGCCTGCGGCGACCCGGTTTCGGCAGCATGTGGCCAGGGGTGTTTGTCGTCGTAGGCCGGCAGGCCGACGCTGCCCGGGTTGGCCAGGCGCATCGTGCCGAGTTGGCGGTCGCGTGGCAGATGGGTGTGGCCGCAGAGCAGCAGCGCCACCTGCGTGCCGCCCAGGCGCTCTTGCACCTCGGCGTCGCCGGCTTCGCGCAGGGCCGCTGGTGTCACGGTTTCCAGCAGGTACTGCAGGTCGCCGGTGGGTGTGCCATGCACGCAGAGCGGGCCATCCGCGGGTGCCAGCTGCGGCGGCAGCGCGGCGGTTTCGCGGGGCCAGAGCGGGCCGGAGACGATGTCGCCGAGGTTGAGCCAGCCGTCGACACCCGGCGCATCGGCGATCACCGCCTCCAGCGCCGGCAGGTTGCCGTGGATGTCGGAGACGGCGGCCCAGCGGCGACGGAGCAGGCCACCGGCGAGCGCCGGTGTGGCCGATGTGACTAGCGCGTCGACTGCCACATCGACACCAGCACAAACGCCACCATCAGCGCCACCACCAGCCAGCCATGCCGGCCTTGCCCCGGTTGCCGCGTGGCCAGCGCAATGGGCGGCGGCTGCAGATGCGCCTCGGGCGGCAGCGCGCTTGCTTCGCGCTCCAGGATGGCGTGGATCTCCTCGTCGCTGAGGTTGCCGGCCACCGGCACGGAATTGTCATTCGCCATTGTCATGCTGCGCGGTTCCCAATCTCAGGCGCGACCGCAGCACCGGAGCGCCATCCTGGCCATGCACTCTGCAAACCCGCGGCGCGTCGGCGTCTTCGTGCCCACCTACAACCGGCCCGACCTGGCACGCGCCTGCGTGCTGCAGTTGCTGCACCAGTCTTGTCCGCCCGATCTCATCTGCGTGCACCAGAACGGCAGCCCCGAGAGCTACGCATGGGCGGTGGCCGACCTCGGCTGCAGCGGCCTGATCTGGCTGCACAGCCCGGCGCGGCTGCGCCAGCACGACTGGTATCTGCTGCCGCTGCAACGACTGCTGGCCGAAGGCTGCACACATTTTTTCTGGGCCGATCATGACGACATCTATCTGCACGAACACATCGCGCTGGGCCTGCAGGACCTGGCGACACATGACTTTTCGGTTTCACGCCGCTGCGGCCAGCTCTACCTGCGCAGCAGCGCCTACAGCCACGTGCCCGAGGTCGACTTCCAGGTGCATGCCCCTGGCGGCATGAGTTCGTCGATGTGCTTCACGCGGCCGTTTGCGCTGCAACTGGCGGCCGACATGGCTGCCGACCGTGCCGAAACATACACCGACAACGTGGTCGCGAAGATGACGATGCCGCGTTTCAACACGCTGGTCAGCCAGCGCCAGAGCACGGTTTACGTCTCGCATGAAGGTTCGTTGACATCTGCAGGCTGGCTCGACGCCGCACTGCCCCGCGTGACGACACCGCCGCGGCCAGGCTTTGGCGTGTTGTTCGACCGCGGCACCGGCCAGCGCAGCCACAAGTGGCGCCACTATTTCGAGATCTACGACCGGCACTTCGAGGCCTACCGCGGCCAGGCCTGTGTCTACCTGGAACTGGGCGTCGAACGTGGCGGTTCACTCGACATCATGCGCGAGTACCTCGGCGCTGCGGCGCGCATCGTCGGCGTCGACATCGACCCGGCCTGCCAGCAACTGGAGCAACTGGGCCACGAGATCCACATCGGCAGCCAGTCCGACGCGCCCTTCCTCGAAGCACTGGGCGTGCGGTTGGGCGCGCTGGACATCGTGCTCGACGACGGCGGCCACACACCCGACCAGCAGATCACCTCGTTTTATGCCTTGTTTCCGCGACTGCGCGACGGCGGGGTTTATGTTGTGGAGAGCATGCACGCCAATCTGTGGGCGTCACACCAGACCTCACGCTACGGCATCACCTTCTTCGACCTGGCCAAGGCGCTGGCCGACAAGCCGACCTACCGCCACATGGACCCCCAGTCGTTCAATGTCTTCGGCCGCCCGGGCAGCGCGCTGGCTGCAGGCAGCGGCAACTTCGCCACTGAGCAAATTCGCGCCGTGCACTTTTATGACAGCGTCATCGTCATCGAAAAGGGGCCGCTGCCGGCGGCTGTGCGAGAGCGGCGGTAGTGCAAGCGCGGCGGCAGCCTGCCAACGATGACAGGACTGATTGGCCCATTGGGTGTGTCGTCGGCAGGTCACCTTGCAGCGCGACGACGCCCAGGCGTGTCAGATGCATGCACAACCGTCAGGGAGCACCATGAGAGCCTTGAAACCAGCGCTAGTGTCCTGTCCCGTTAATTTCTGGCATTAATCGTGCATGCCATTGCGGCATCTTGGGAACGGAGATGCCGCGATGAGAACGGGCAGACCGAAGGTCGAGTTGCTGCTGACGGATGAGGAGC
>JBASTF010000563.1:0-7834 GCA_049274755.1 Rubrivivax sp.
CACCAGGGCGCCGGCGACGATGCCGACGCCGGCATTGGCCAGCATCTCGGCCAGCGCGCCGGCCACGCCGCCCAGGCCCTGGGCCATCGCCTGGACGGCCTGCTGCAACGGTGCCACGCCGTGCACCAGGATGCCGCCGCCGACGAGGAACATCGCCGCCGTGCCGGCCACCGACAAGGCCTTCATCAGCCAGGGCGCCAGCGCCAGCAGGCCGCGGCCCAGGCCTTGTGCCGCAGCGCTGGCGCTGCGGCTCAGCGCCAGGCCGGCGTCGTCGATCTTCACGATGCCGGCGACGAAACCGTAGACCCCCACCGTCATCGCCAGCGCCACGCCCACCAGCACCAGCAGTTGCGTCAGGAAAGGCGCGCTGGCCACCGTGCCCAGCGTGATGGCGATGATCTCGGCCGAGAGGATGAAGTCGGTGCGCACCGCGCCCTTGATCTTGACGTTCTCGAAAGCCACCAGGTCCACCTGCGGGTCGGCCAGGGCCTGGGTCAGCGCGGCGTGACCGGCCTCGTCATCGGCGCGGCTGTGCATCAGCTTGTGTGCCAGCTTCTCGAAGCCTTCGAAGCACAGGAAGGCGCCGCCGACCATCAGCAGCGGCGTCACCGCCCAGGGCGCCAACGCGCTGATGGCCAGGGCCGCCGGCACCAGGATGACCTTGTTCAGCAGCGAACCGCGGGCCACGGCCCAGACCACGGGCAGCTCACGCTCGGCTGTGACACCGGTGACCTGCTGGGCGTTCAGCGCCAAGTCGTCGCCCAGGACGCCGGCGGTCTTTTTCGCCGCGAGTTTGGAAAGGACCGCCACATCGTCGAGCACGGTGGCGATATCGTCGAGCAGCGCGAGCAGACTGGAAGCCATGCGGCGATTGTCGCCGCAGCCTGCCGCGCCGGGTGTCGCTCAGCTGCGCAGTTCGCGCACCACGGCGGGCGTGGCGAATTCACGGCCGACGACGGCGCGTGCGTACAGGTAGTTGCTGCGCGCCCGGTCGCTCAAGGTGTCGAGCTCGACACAACCGCGTTCGTCGCAGGGAAAGGTGAGGCCCCGCCCTTGCTGGAACAGCGACTCGAAGCGCAGCTCGAAACCGGTGGGAAGACTGGTGCAGTGCGGGCTCATGGAGGCTCCAGGCAGGGCGGGATGGCAACGCTGCAAAGGTAGTGCAGCCCGGCCGCCGGCGCCGCAGGCGCGGCGCCAGTCGCACTGTCGGCCGCCACCGGTGGGCCGTGTCGGACAAACACCGACACGGCTTCAGTCCGCGCCGCGGCGGCCGATATCCTCTTGATGACCCTGCTCGCCACGACCCCCGACGAGATCGGCCGCAGCATCGACCACGCGCGCACACGCGGGCCTTTGCAGAACATCGTGATCCCCCCGGCACCAGCGCTGCTGGTGCGGCTGCAGGCAGCGATGCAGGCTGCGGAACCCGACCTGAACGAGGTGGCGCGTATCGCCGGCGCCGATGTCGCGATGGCGGCCACGCTGCTGCGCAACGCCAACAGCGCCGTGTTCGCCGCTGGCCAGCCGGTGCAGACCGTGGGCCAGGCGATGAACCGCCTGGGCCTGCTGCAGACGGCGGCGCTGATGACGGGCTTCCTCGTGCGCCATGCGCTGCCGGTGGACAACCGCCACCTGCAGCGTTTCTGGGAGCGTTCGGCCCAGCGCGCCGCGGCCATGGCCTGCATCGCGCGCCAGCTGCCGGGCATGTCGGAAGACCTGGCCCACACCTACGGCCTGTTCCTGCATGTCGGCCAGCCGGTGCTGCTGCAGAGCGTGCGCGGCTACGGCAGCACGCTGGTGGAGGCGGCGGCACGCATCGACCGCTCCTGCATCGCCACCGAAAACGCCAACCACCGCACCGACCACGCCGTGGTCGGCGCGCTGGTGGCGCGTGTCTGGCGCCTGGCGCCCGAGGTGATGGCGGCCATCCGCCTGCACCACGAACCCGCGGTGCTGGGCAGCGCGCAGACCCCACCCGAGGTGCAGACCCTGGTGGCTGCCGGCCTGGTGGCCGAGCACCTGATGCGGCGCCAGGAGGCGCTGTCGCCCGATGCCGACTGGCTGCGGCATGGTGCCGCGGCCCGCGACTGGCTGCACATCGACGACGACGACGTGCTGCACTGGGAAGAAGAGCTCAGCGCTTCTTTGCTGGCCGCGGCTTGACGGCCGCTGCCGGCTGCAGCGCGGCATACAGCGCCAGCAGCTCCTGCGTCAGCTTGTGGCGCATGTCCAGGTGCACCATGGGCCGCGCCCGTTCGTGCGACTCCTTGATCTTCACGCTGGCCGACAGGTAGGGCTGCAGCACCGGCAGGCCTTCGTCCACCAGTTCCTGCACCGTGCGCTGCGGCAGCGTGGCACGCGGCTGGAACTGGTTGACGACGATGCCCTCGACCTGCAGCGCCGGGTTGTGGTCGGCGCGGATCTCCTGCACCGCTTCCAGCAGGCCGTAGAGCGCACGGCGCGAGAAGTCGTCGCAGTCGAACGGAATCAAACAGCCTTCGGCGGCGATCAGCGCCGAGCGTGTGTAGAAGTTCAGCGCCGGCGGCGTGTCGATCCAGACTTCGTCGAAGTCCTCGGCCACCTCGGCCAGTGCGTCGCGCAGCTTGTAGATCTTGTAGCGGCTCTCCAGCTTTCCGTGCAGTTCTTCCAGCGCCGGGCTGGCGGCCATCAGGCGCAGGCCGGGCCAGGGTGTGTCGACGATGAAGTCGCTGGTGCGCGGCGCGCGCACCGTGAACTTCAGCGTCGTCTCGAAGAACTCGGCGACGCCGGCTGGGGCTTCGTCGGCCGCCGCACCCAGCAGGTAGCGTGTGGAGTTGGCCTGCGGGTCCAGGTCCAGCAGCAGCGTGCGCCGGCCCTGTTGCGCGGCGATGGCGGCCAGGTTGCTGGTGATCGTGGACTTGCCCACACCACCCTTCTGGTTGAAGACGACGTGTCGCATCACGCTATTGTGCACTGCAGCAATGGCACTGGCTAAACTGCCTGCGATGCGCGACCAGTTCCTGCTCGACCCGGACCTCGTGTTCCTGAACCACGGCTCCTTCGGTGCCTGCCCGCGCGAGGTCTTCGAGACCTTCCAGCATTGGCAGCGCGAGATGGAGCGCAACCCGGTGCAGTTCCTGGGCCGGCGCTCGGCGCAGCTGCTGGGCGATGCCCGTGCGGCGCTGGCCGGCTACGTCGGCGCGCAAGCCGAGGACCTGGTCTTCGTGCCCAACGCCACCACCGGCGTCAACGTCGTGGCGCGTTCGCTGCCGCTGCAGCCGGGCGACGAGATCCTGGCCACCGACCACGAATACGGCGCCTGCGACGCCACCTGGCAGTTCGTCTGCCAGCAGCGGGGGGCGGTCTACAGGCATGTGGAGATTCCGCTGCCTTTCGAACACGAGCGTTTTGTCGAACGCATGATGGCGGCGGTGACACCGCGCACGCGGGTCCTCTTCGTCAGCCACATCACCTCGACGACGGCGCTGATCTTCCCGATGGCCGCGCTCTGCGCGGCGGCGCGTGAACGCGGGCTGCTGACCCTGATCGACGGTGCACACGCACCGGGCCAGCTGCCGCTGGACCTGGCCGCCATCGGTGCCGACTTCTACACCGGCAACGCCCACAAGTGGCTGTGTGCACCCAAGGGCGCGGCCTTCCTGCATGCGCAACCGCAGCACCATGCGCTGCTGGAGGCACCCATCGTCAGCTGGGGCTACGCCGCCGAGGTGGCCGGCCACACCGGCTTCGACGCCTACACCGGCCGCACGACGCTGGAGCGCCGCCTGCAGTGGCAGGGCACACGTGATCTCGCGGCCTACCTCACGGTGCCGGCGGCCATCCAGTTCCAGGCCCGCCACGACTGGCCGGCCGTGCGCCAGCGCTGCCATGCCATGGCACGCGACGCGCTGCACCGCATCGCCGGCCGCTACGGCCTGGCGCCGGTGTCTGGCGACGACGACTTTGCGCAGATGGTCGTCATCCCGGTGCCGCACCACGACGCCGAGGCGCTGCGCCGGCGGCTGTTCGACGACAGTGGCATCGAGATCCCGGTGACCCAGCATGCCGGCCACACCTTCGTGCGGCTGTCGGTGCAGGGTTACACGACGGACGAAGACATCCGGCGCCTGGAAACAGCGCCGGCGCTGAGCGTGGACTGACGAGCGGCTACTGGCGCGCCGCGGCGAAGCGCCGGCGCAGCAGCAGCACCACACCGCCGCAGGCGAACAGCCACAGCGCACCCGGTTCCGGCACTGCCGGCGTGATGCCCAGCAAGGCATTCATCTCCGCGGTGATCAGCGCATGGCCGCCCGAGGTGGGGTGGATGCCGTCCCAGAACAAGTAGCTCGCCGGGTCGCAACCCAGCACGGCGCCGCAGGCGTCGACGACGTTGGCAAAACCGTAGGCCGCGGGGTCGGCGGCCACCTGGCCCAGGATGCCGAAGATGTCGAAGGTGAGCACACCGGCTTCGCCGGCCAGCCGGTTGGCCAGCGCGCTGTTCATGCGCGACGAGACAAAACTGCCGATCGTCGAGGCCGTGCTGCCCTCGGCCATCACGGCCGGCGTCAGGCCCAGGTTCGGTGTGTTCCAGACGACGATGCTTGCAGCGCCCAGGCCTTGCAGCTGGTCGACCATCAGGCCGACGTCGGTGGCGTAGCGGCTCGCCGTCAGCAGCGTGGTCAGCAGCGGCGCTGCACCGCCGGCAATGGCCTCGATGGCGCCACGCGCGTTGTTGCCGCCGCCGGCGATGACAAACAGCGTGTCGCTGACATCGCCGACACTGCCCGAGCCGGCAAACAGGTTCACCTGGTCGCGCAGGCTGGGCGGGTAGACGCCGCCGCGTGTGACTGCGCCGCCATACGCGTAGTTCGTGCCGCCAGCCAGCGACGGCAGTGCGTCCAGGCCCAGCCCGGCGGCGAAGCTGGTGGCCCAGACCGCGCCATTGCTGTAGGTGCCGGAGCCGTAGGCGAAGGTGGGGATGTAGCTGTTGCCGCTGACCACCTGGTCGGGCGCGGTGCCCAGCACGATGGCGTTGTTGCCGCTGTCGGACAGGCTGTCGCCGAAGATCACAACACGGTCGTAGGCGGCGGCCGGCAGCGCGGCGGCGGCAACGGTGGCGGCGACAGCCAGCAGGCGTGTGAACGGGGTGGTCATGGGGCGGACTCCGACAGCTGCAACCACCCGGTACGCTACCAGCCGGCCCGCTGGATGCAAGCACCCTCCCCCCGGCCTGGGGTGGCAGGGAATCTACTTGCGGCGTGTGCCGTATGCCGCGGGCTTGCCGCTGCGGCTGCCGCTCTTCGCCGCGCCGGTCTCGCGCGGCGGCAGGCCGGTGTGCTGGGTCAGCAGCCGGCCCTTCACCGGATTCACAGGCTTTGCGGCCTGGGCCGGTGTGCTGTTCTTGCGCCTGGCGCTCTGGTAGGCGCCGTCGGTGGCGGGCTGGAAACTCGGGATCAGGTGCTGCTTGCCGTTGCCGATGAGGTCGGCCCGGCCCATGGTCTTCAGCGCATCGCGCAGCAGCGGCCAGTTGTTCGGGTCGTGGTAGCGCAGAAAGGCCTTGTGCAGGCGGCGGCGCTTTTCGCCGCGCACGATGTCCACACGTTCGGCCCGCGCCCCGGGGCCGTCGACATGGCGGCTGATGCCCTTCAGCGGGTTCAGGTTGCTGTGGTACATCGCCGTGGCCGTGGCCATCGGGCTGGGGTAGAAGGTCTGCACCTGGTCGGCCTTGAAGCCGTTGCGCTTCAGCCAGAGCGCGAGGTTCATCATGTCCTCGTCGCTGGTGCCGGGGTGGGCGGCGATGAAGTACGGAATCAGGTACTGCTTCTTGCCGGCTTCGGCGCTGAACTGCTCGAACAACTGCTTGAAGCGGTCGTAGGTGCCGATGCCGGGCTTCATCATCTTGCTCAGCGGCCCGCCTTCGGTGTGCTCGGGCGCGATCTTCAGGTAGCCGCCGACATGGTGCGTGACCAGCTCCTTGATGTACTCGGGGCTCTGGATCGCCAGGTCGTAGCGCAGGCCGGAGCCGATGAGGATCTTCTTCACGCCGCGCAGCGCACGGGCGCGGCGGTACATCTTGATCAGCGGCCCGTGGTCGGTGTTCAGGTTCGGGCAGATGCCGGGGTAGACGCAGCTGGGCTTGCGGCAGGCGGCTTCGATGGCCGGGCTCTTGCAGCCGATGCGGTACATGTTGGCCGTGGGGCCGCCGAGGTCGCTGATGACGCCGGTGAAGCCCTTGACCTTGTCGCGGATCTGCTCGATCTCCTGGATCACCGAGTCTTCGCTGCGGCTCTGGATGATGCGGCCCTCGTGCTCGGTGATCGAGCAGAAGGTGCAGCCGCCGAAGCAGCCGCGCATGATGTTCACGCTGAAGCGGATCATCTCCCAGGCCGGGATCTTGGTCGCGCCGTCGTGGCTGCCCTGCCCGTCGGCATACCGCGGGTGCGGGCTGCGGGCATACGGCAGGTCGAAGACGTGGTCCATCTCCGCCGTCGTCAGCGGCACCGGCGGCGGGTTGATCCAGACCTCGCGCTCGGCATGGCGCTGCACCAGCGCACGCGCGTTGCCGGGGTTGGTCTCCAGGTGCAGCACGCGGTTGGCATGCGCGTACAGCACGGCGTCACTCTTGACCTGCTCGTAGCTGGGCAGGCGCACGACGGTCTTGTCGCGCGGCGGCATCACGACACGGCGGCTGGTGGGCATGGCCACCACGGCCTGGGCCGGCACGCCGTCTTCGCGCGCGCAGGCCTGGCCTTGGGCGGCGGCCTGTTCTTCCAGCGTCAGGTAGGGGTTGATGTGGGCGTCGATGCGGCCCGGGCGGTCGACCTCGGTGGAGTCGAGCTCGAACCAGTCGTGCAGCCACGCGGCGTGTTCGCTGCGCAGCATGAAGGCGGTGCCTCGCACGTCGGTGATGTTCTGCACCGGTTCGCGCCGCGCCAGGCGGTGGGCGATCTCGACGATGGCACGTTCGGCATTGCCGTACAGCAGCAGGTCGGCCTTGCTGTCGACGAGGATGCTGCGCCGCACCTTGTCCTGCCAGTAGTCGTAGTGCGCGATGCGGCGCAGGCTGGCCTCGATGCCGCCGATGACGATGGGCACCTCGCTGTAGGCTTCCTTGCAGCGCTGGGCGTAGACCAGGCAGGCGCGGTCGGGGCGTTTGCCGCCGACGTCGCCGGGTGTGTAGGCGTCGTCGCTGCGGATCTTGCGGTCCGCGGTGTAGCGGTTGATCATCGAATCCATGTTCCCGGCGGTGACGCCGAAAAACAGGTTCGGCTTGCCGAGCGCACGGAAGGGGTCGGCGCTCTGCCAGTCGGGCTGGGCGATGATGCCGACGCGGAACCCCTGGGCCTCGAGCGTGCGGCCGATCACGGCCATGCCGAAGCTGGGGTGGTCGACATAGGCGTCGCCGGTGACGACGATGACGTCGCAGGAATCCCAGCCCAGTGCCTCCATCTCCTGCCGGCTCGTCGGCAGGAAGGGCGCGGTGCCGAACCGCTTGGCCCAGTGCGGGCGGTAGGCGGTCAGCGCTTTGGCGCGCGGCGGGGTGGCGAGGGCGGTGGACACCCTCGAATTGTCGCCGCAAGCGAGCCATCGCGCCGGGAGGCCGCCCTCAAGTCGACCCCGGCGCAGGCCGATAGCCGCAAGATGGAGCCCGTCAACGCGCTTTTCGTGACGCTGATCGCCGTGGCCGCCGCCTTCGCCGGCTGGTGGTTGCACCGCAGCCGCCTGACGGCGATGCAGCGGCAGCTGAAGGAAGCCCAGGACTCGCGTTTCGAGCTGGCGGAAACTGCCGCCACGCTGCACCGCCGCCTGGCCGAGGCCGACCAGCAACTGGCCGCCGCCGGCGGCGACGCAGCAC
>JBASTF010000564.1:0-1591 GCA_049274755.1 Rubrivivax sp.
ACTCATCCTTCGTCCATTTCCTTCGCTCGCCTGGATCGATGTTGAACTGCTGGCCCGAAAATGGATTGTGCGCAACGTATTCTTCGACTTGGAGCCACTTGAAGTACTGATTCAATCCCGAGAAATGCCTTTTGATAGTCTTATCTTTGATCGGATTGAGCTGGGATTGTTCCTTCCGTTTGAGTTCCTCAAGATAGGTTCGGGCTGGTCCGGCGGAAGCCTTTCCGTGGGTCTTGCCGTGAGAACTCGGCAGCAATTCCAATGCTTCCTTGAATTGCTGCGCCATTTTTTTATCGACTGCGGTGAGCACCGGGTCGTTCATGATGCTGCTGAACAATCGATATGTCGTTCGCATTTGAGCCAGGGTTTGTTTCGTCAACGCCGCGCGGCCTGATTTTACCAGACGGCGCGGTCTGGCCTTTTGCCTCCAGGCAATGAACGCTTCGATCATCTCGGAGAGTCGAGCCCCAGCTTTCGCGCGTGGAAGCTGCTGGATTTCCTGATAATGGCTGAGACTCTTGATCTGTTCCTGAACCGCGCGCTGAGCTTCGCGATTGACGGCCAGAACGATACGTTGGGGATGGATGCCGAGGTCTTGGGGGGCCGCCCAATCATCAAAGTCTATGAAGCCAGTTCGGTAAAGGAAGTTGTTGAGGCATTCGAGTAACAGCGTGTGCCGGCTTGCGGCTCTTTTGTCGGGAGTGTTGCCCAAAGGGAGTTGCTGGTCGTGGATTATCCCATCGACCTCCTCCTTGAAAATATCTGGCTGTGGCAAGCTATAGAGGGCCGCTGGCCGCATTGCCTTGATCTTCTCCGCGAACCCGCCGGCCTGATCAAGATAGAACCTCGCCGCTGCAGCGAGTTGGTCGTCTGAAACCTCTGGGTAGCGCGCCATCGCGAAGAGCATCTCCGTCCCGTGAAATAGGTAGAGCAGACGCTGCCTCGCGATCCGCACGGAGGTTGTACCCAATGATCGGTAAATCTCGCGTTTGCCGACACGGTGAACGATTTCATCCGGAACGCGCCGCCGGAAAAGATAAAGGTCTCCACTTTTTCTGAGATACTGGTGCATCCGAACCGACCCACAATTGTGGGGTCAGTCCTTGGGGTTAACCAAAGACCAAACCCGTAAGTGGTTGATTCGATGAAAAAACCCGACCGTTTGGCTGGGGAACTAGGATTCGAACCTAGACAAACAGAGTCAGAGTCTGTTGTGCTACCGTTACACCATTCCCCAATCGATTGCGGATCCTCATCTTGCGCGCGGTAAACTACCGTGGCGGATTGCTATCCAAATCAGCAAATTAACATCGCGCGCTGGATATAGAGCGGTGTTGCGCCGCGGTCTACCCCCGCCTTGCTCTGTCCACCAACCGAGCAGGAAAAAGAATTCGTTGGCTCCCGAACCGGGTCAGACGAGACGATCGTCCATTAGCCAAGGGTAAACAAAGGCTTAACGCAGATAAGATCCATCTGCAGGCCCGCTTTCAGCAACATCAAAATATGCCTTAAGCTACGGGCCCTTAGCCGGCTGGGGGAATTCAGCGGTTGTACCAACGACATGACACTACCGCGCGGAACCGCACAAAGT
>JBASTF010000565.1:0-7828 GCA_049274755.1 Rubrivivax sp.
GCTCCTCATCCGTCAGCAGCAACTCGACCTTCGGTCTGCCCGTTCTCATCGCGGCATCTCCGTTCCCAAGATGCCGCAATGGCATGCACGATTAATGCCAGAAATTAACGGGACAGGACACTAGCGCGCTGCCTGATTTTCGGGCTAGAATCGCGGTCTTTGCCGTCATGAGACCCACCGGATCATGGCAGCCGCATGAGCAGCTCAGCCTTCGATGACAAGAAGGCCGGTCGCAGCGGCAGCCCCCGGTGGAGGTGGTGACATCAGGCCGGGTCGTCGCCCTGGCCGCAGCGCTGGCAACGGCGGGGCGGACGAGGCGGCGGCTTACAAGTGCAGCCCGCGTGCGAAGCGTGTGGGGTGCGCCATGCGGCACGGCCTGCGCTGATCACCGGTTACCGTCGAAGTCTGGAGAAGCGTCATGGCACGCGTCTGTCAAGTCACGGGCAAGCGCCCGATGGTGGGGAACAATGTTTCCCACGCCAACAACAAAACGAAGCGTCGTTTCCTGCCCAACCTGCAATACCGCCGGTTCTGGGTCGAGAGCGAAAACCGCTGGGTGCGTCTGCGCGTGAGCAACGCCGCGCTGCGCCTGATCGACAAGAAGGGCATCGAACAGGTCATTGCCGACCTGCGTGCCCGCGGCGAAATCTGAGGAGCTGAACCATGGCCAGCAAAGGCGGACGCGAAAAGATCAAGCTGGAGTCCACGGCGGGCACCGGCCACTTCTACACGACGAGCAAGAACAAGAAGACCACGCCCGAGAAGCTCGAATTCCTGAAGTTCGACCCGAAGGCGCGCAAGCACGTGCTGTACAAGGAAATCAAGCTGAAGTAATTCAGCGCGAGATCCCCAACAAAAAACCCGCCGCTGGCGGGTTTTTTGTTGCTGCCGCCGGGGGAAGCGGCGGGCGCCGCCTCCGGGGCCTCAGGCGTGGGCTGCGCGCAGCTTCAGGCTGAAGTCCTGCAGCGCGGCGATGCCGCTGTCCTCGGCCTTCTTGCACCAGGCCTGCAGGTCGGCCACCAGCTGTTCGGCGGAGACATTGGTGCGCGTCCACAGGCCCCGCAGTTCTTCGCGCATGGCCACCAGCTTGGCCAGCTTGGGGCTGTGGCCCAGGGCCTGCGCCAGCTGCGGCTTCACGCCTTGCGGGATCTTGTCGTCGTCGCGGTGCAGCCAGGCACGGGCCTGCAGCATGTCGCGCCACTTGGCGCTGTTCTGCGCACCCTGTGCCTTCAGGTGATCGAGTTCGCTGCGCACCGCGTGGCGCACGTCGGTGGCGTACTTGGCCATCACCTCGTAGCGGTTGGCGATGATGGCTTCCAGCGTCTTGTTGTCGGCCACCGGCTTCACCGTGCCCAGCGCCAGCTTCGGCGGTGTCTTGCGCACCTTGGCCAGGCCCAGCATCTCCATGCCGCGGATGTAGGCCCAGCCGATGTCGAACTCGTAGGGCTTGACCGACAGCTTGGCCGAGGTCGGGTAGGTGTGGTGATTGTTGTGCAGCTCTTCGCCGCCGATGATGATGCCCCAGGGCGAGATGTTGGTCGACGCGTCGACCGCCTCGAAGTTGCGGTAGCCCCAGTAGTGGCCGATGCCGTTGATGATGCCGGCCGCGGTGATGGGGATCCACAGCATCTGCACCGCCCAGACGGTGGCGCCGATGGCACCGAACAGGAACAGGTTGATGACCAGCATCAGGCCCACGCCCTGCCAGCTGAACCGTGTGTAGAGGTTGCGCTCGATCCAGTCGTCCGGCGTGTTGTGGCCGAACTTGTCCATCGTCTCCTGCACCTTGGACTCGGCGCGGTAGAGCTCGGCGCCGGTCAGCAGCACCGTCTTGATGCCACGGGTCTGCGGGCTGTGCGGGTCTTCTTCGGTCTCGCACTTGGCGTGGTGCTTGCGGTGGATGGCGACCCATTCCTTGGTCACCATGCCGGTGGTCAGCCACAGCCACATGCGGAAAAAATGCGACACCACCGGATGCAGTTCCAGCGCCCGGTGCGCCTGCGAACGGTGCAGGTAGATCGTGACCGCCGCAATCGTCACGTGCGTCAGCGCCAGCGTGGCCAGCAGCACCTGCCACCAGGTGGCAGCCAGCAAGCCGTGGGACAACCACGCCAGGAGCGCGTCGCGCACCGTCATCAATTCGTTCATCGGCGTTCCATCTCGCACTTTGTAACTCAGGGATTGTAGAGTGCCCCCGGCTCCGGAAGTTGCGGAAATTGCTTAGGGCAATCCCCCCAATCATCCGAATCAGATTGAAGATGGATGCAGATCAAGAAAAATCAATGACAGATCAGTGCCGTTGCCAAGCTGCAGCAAAAAACCCGTCGGTCTGGTGCCGGTGCGGCCACAGCCGCAGATGCCCCTCGGAAACCAGGGCTTCGCCGCCGTCGACCTCCAGGCCGGCCAACAGCGCCGCGCTGTCCAGCGGCTCGAAATCGGCGCTGCGCTCTGCCGTGAAGGCCTCGACGATGGCTTCGTTCTCGGCCTGCAGCAGGCTGCAGGTGGCATAGACCAGGCGGCCGCCGGGTTTCAGCAGCCGCGCGGCGCTGGCCAGGATGGCTGTCTGCTTGGCCTGCAGTTCGGCCAGGGCCTTCGGCGACTGCCGCCACTTCAGATCCGGATTGCGGCGCAGCGTTCCCAGGCCGGAACAGGGTGCGTCGACCAGCACACGGTCGATCTTGCCGGCCAGGCGCTTGATGCGTTCGTCGCGTTCGTGGGCGATCTGCGCCGGGTAGACGTTGGAAAGCCCGCTGCGCGCCAGCCGCGGCTTCAGCGCGTCCAGCCGGTGGCCGGAAACGTCGAAGGCGTAGAGCCGGCCGGTGTTGCGCATCGCCGCGCCCAGCGCCAAGGTCTTGCCGCCGGCGCCGGCGCAGAAGTCGACAACCATCTCGCCGCGTTTGGCGTCGGTCAGCAAGGCCAGCAGCTGGCTGCCCTCGTCCTGCACCTCGACGCTGCCTTGCGTGAACAGCTCCAGCTTGTTCAGCGCCGGTTTGCCCTGCACACGCAGGCCCCAGGGCGAAAACGGTGTCGGCTCGGCCTCGATGCCGGCATCGGCCAGCGCCCGCTGGACTTCCTCGCGTTTGGCCTTCAGCGTGTTGACACGCAGGTCCAGCGGCGCTGCCTGGTCCAGCGCCGCCACCAGCGGCCAGAAGTCGTCGCCCAGCTGGGCCTGCAGCGGCGCGGCCAGCCAGTCCGGCAGGTTGTGGCGCAGTTTTTCGGGCAGCGTCGAGCGGTCGATCTGCTGCACCTGGGCCAGCCATTGCTGCTCGTGCGGGCCCAGGGCGCTGCGCAGAAAGCTGTCGCTGCCCTGCCAGGCCAGTGTGGTCAGGCGGCGTTCCAGCGCGCCCTGCCCGCTTTGTGCCAGGTGCTGCAGCAGCAGGCGCTGGCGCAGCACCGTGTAGGCGGTTTCGGCCAGCGTGTGGCGTTCGCGGTGGCCCAGCGCACGGTGTTGGCGGAAAAAGGCCGAGACCACGGCATCGGCGGGCTGGTCGAGCTTCAGCACCGCACGCAACAGCTCGGTGGCCAGGTCCAGCAAGGCGTTGGGATGCATGGGAACTTCAGATCGTCAGATCAGCAGCTGGCTGGCGCCGCCGGCATGCCGCACCAGGCCGCCGTCCAGCTGCAGCTGACCTTCGACGAACCAGCGCACGGCCTGCGGGTAGATCACGTGTTCGGTGGCCAGCACACGCGCCGACAGTGTGTCTTCGTCATCGCCGGCCCGCACCGGCACCACGGCCTGCATGACGATGGGACCGTGGTCGAGTTCGGGTGTCACGAAGTGCACGGTGGCACCGGCCAGCTTGCAGCCGGCTTCCAGCGCACGCCGGTGTGTGTGCAACCCGGGGAAGGCCGGCAGCAGCGACGGATGGATGTTCAGCATGCGCCCTGCGTAGCGGCGCACGAAACCGGCACCGAGGATGCGCATGAAGCCGGCCAGCACCACGAGGTCGGGTGCAAAACCGTCAATGGCCTGCGCCAGCGCGGCATCGAAGGCCTCGCGGCTGGCGAAGGCCTTGTGGTCGACAACGGCGGTGGCGATGCCGCGTGCGGCGGCGAACTGCAGGCCCTTGGCGTCGGGGCGGTTGGCGACGACGGCAGCCACGTCGGCCGGCCAGCCCTGCTCGGCGCAGCGCTGCACGATGGCTTCCATGTTGGAGCCGCGGCCCGAGATCAGGATGACGATGCGCTTCATGGCGGCCGGCAGTGTAGCGACCTGCGAGAATCGCCATTCCGTTTTCGTCAGCCCGTCGCCAACGCCATGCGATCCCGCGTCCTTTCCGGCATGCGCCCCACCGGCGCCCTGCACCTCGGCCACTACCACGGCGCCCTGAAGAACTGGGTGCGCCTGCAGGAGCAGCACGACTGCTTCTACTTCGTCGCCGACTGGCATGCGCTGACCACGCACTACGAAGAACGCGAGGTCATCGAGAAGACCGTCTACGACATGGTCATCGACTGGATCGCCGCCGGCCTGGACCCGGAGAAGAGCACGATCTTCATCCAGAGCCGGCTGCCCGAACACGCCGAGCTGTTCACGCTGCTGGCCATGGGCACGCCGCTGGGCTGGCTGGAACGGGTGCCGACCTACAAGGACCAGATGGAGAAGCTGAAGGACCGCGACCTCGCGACCTACGGTTTCCTCGGCTACCCGCTGCTGCAGGCTGCCGACATCCTGATCTACAAGGCCAGCTACGTGCCGGTGGGCGAGGACCAGAGCTCGCACGTGGAGCTGACACGCGAGGTGGCACGCCGCTTCAACAACCTGTACGGCCGCGCGCCCGACTTCCAACAGCAGGTGGCCGCCGCCATCGCCAAGCTGGCGAAGGACGACGCACGCTACTTCGAGAAGCAGCGCAAGACCTTCGGCGAAACCGGTGCCGCCGAGGCGCTGGCCAAGGGCGAAGGCATCGTGAAGAAGGCTGCGCTGGCAGTCAGCGGCTGGCTGCCGGCCGACAGCGAACTGCTGCTGGGCCACTTGAAAGGCAGCGGCAAGACCATCCTCACCGAACCGCAGGCGCTGCACACCGAGGTCGCCAAGCTGCCGGGCCTGGACGGCGCGAAGATGAGCAAGAGCTACGGCAACGCCGTGCTGATGCGCGACGACCCCGAGACGGTGACGAAGAAGATCCGCGGCATGACCACCGACCCGGCACGGGTGCGCCGCACCGACCCCGGCAACCCGGCCAAGTGCCCGGTGTGGTCCTTCCACCAGCTCTACAGCGACGCCGCGACCAAGGACTGGGTGGTGCAAGGCTGCACCACCGCCGGCATCGGCTGCCTGGACTGCAAGCAGCCCATTGCCGAAGCCATCATCAAGGAACAGCAGCCTTGGCGCGAACGTGCGGCGGCGCTGACGGCCGACCCGAAGAAGGTGCACTGGATCGTCGAGATGGGCACCGAGCGTGCACGCACCATCGCCCGCCAGACGATGAAGGACGTGCGTGAAGCCATGGGGCTGGGGTACTGAAACATGGGCCTGCAAACCATCGAACTGAACCCGGGCAGCGACACCGTCGCCGCCACCATCATCGTGCTGCACGGCCTGGGTGCCGACGGCACCGACTTCCTGCCCTTCGGCGACGAAATCGACCTCTCGGCCGTCGGCCCCGTGCGCTGGCTGCTGCCACGGGCGCCGGTGCGGCCGGTGACGATCAACGGCGGCTACAAGATGCGCGCCTGGTACGACATCCTGGGCACCGACCTGCAGCGCCGCGAAGACGAAGCCGGGCTGCGCGAATCGTTTGCGCTGGTGCAGCAGCTGATAGACCGCGAGATCACACGCGGCGTGCCGGCTCGGCGCATCGTGCTTGCCGGCTTCTCGCAGGGCTGTGCCATCACCTTCGGCTCCGGCCTGCGTTGCGGCCAGCGTCTGGCGGGCCTGGCCGGCATGTCGGGCTACCTGCCGCTGGCCGAGACCACGGCCGCCGAGCGCCATGCGGCGAATGCCGACGTGCCGGTGTTCCAGGCCCACGGCCAGCGCGACGGCATCGTGACGCTGGCCCGCGGCGCCGCGGCGCGTGATGCGCTGCAAGGCCTGGGCTACGGCGTCGAGTGGCACGACTACCCGATGGAACACTCGGTCTGCGCCGAGGAAGTGCAGCACCTGAAAACCTGGCTGCTGCGTGTGCTGGCCTGAAGGGCTATCCTCGCGGCCCTTCCAAAGACCGTGAGGAGAGCTTCGATGTCCACCGCCGTCAAGTCGCTGATCGCCACGTTCGTGCTGGCTGCCGCCACGGCAGCCCAGGCCGGGGCCCCGCAGGCCAAGGGCCAGGCCGCCGGCTGGTACCGCATGCAACTGGGCGACTTCGAGGTCACGGCGCTGAACGACGGCACCGTCGACCTGCCGGTCGACAAGCTGCTGATCGGCCCGGCGCCCACCATCGCATCGCTGCTGGCCAAGTCCTACCTGAAGCCGCCGGTCGAAACCTCGGTCAACGGCTACCTCATCAACACCGGCAGCAAGCTGGTGCTGATCGACGCCGGCGCCGCCGGGCTGTTCGGCCCCACGCTGGGCAAGCTGATCGCCAACCTGAAGGCCAGCGGCTACCAGCCCGAGCAGGTCGACGAGATCTACATCACCCACATGCACCCCGACCATGTCGGCGGCCTGGTCGCCGGCGACAAGGCGGCGTTCCCGAACGCCGTGGTGCGCGCCGACACGCGTGAAGGCGGCTTCTGGCTGAGCAAGGAGAAGATGGACGCAGCGCCGGCCGACGCCAAGGGCTTTTTCCAGGGCGCGATGGCCTCGCTGAACCCTTATGTGGCGGCCGGCAAGCTCAAGCCCTTCGACGGCGAAACCGAACTCGTGCCCGGCATCAAGGCCGTGCCGAGCTACGGCCACACACCCGGCCACACGATCTACGCCGTCGAGAGCCAGGGCCACAAGCTCGTGGTCTGGGGTGACCTGATGCACGTGGCCGCGGTGCAGTTTGCGATGCCGGCCATCACGATCCAGTTCGACAGCGACAACAAGGCCGCCGCGCCGCAGCGCCAGAAGAACTATGCCGACGCGGCGAAGAAGGGCTACTACGTCGCCGTTGCGCACGTGGCCTTCCCCGGCATCGGCAAGCTGCGTGCCGACGGCAAGGGCTACAGCTGGGTGCCGGCGGTCTACTCCAACAAGTAGCCGACCAGCAACCGGTCAGCCGAAGCGCCCCTGCAGGAACCAGTGCGGCCCGGGGCCTTCGGGCCGCAGCCGGCTGCGGAAGATCCAGACCAGGGAGCCGTCGGCCGCCTGGGCGATGAAGTAGTCACGCACCACCAGGCCACCGTCCCACCAGCCGCTTTCGATGCGTTCGGGGCCGGACAGCAGTTGCAGCACCCGGCCGTCGAGCAGCGGCTCGGTGTCGCGTTCGGCCAGCGCCAGCGGCTCGGGCAGCAGCCAGGCCGGGCGGTACAGCGGCAGGTGTTCGGGCCAGGGCGGCATCGGCACCGGCACGGCCGGCTGCACCACCGGCTGCAGCCGGCTGGCGCATTCCGGCCTGTGGTCGGCCACGGCCTGCAGCCGCAGCACCTGGGCATCGCCCAGTCGCGCACGCAAACGTTCGAGCAAGCGCGTCAGCCCCAGTGCCTGGCTTTGCCGCGTCGGAAACAGCTCGCCGTTCGGCGCTGCGCTGCGGGCGATCTCGCTGCAGTGCAGCCGCAGTTCCAGCGTCGGCGCCGGCAGCGCCAGCTGTGCCAGCCGTTCACGCAGCAGCAGTTGCAGATGGGCGGCGGCCAGCGATGGTTCGGCCAGCTCGATGCGCAGCGGCGTCGTTGCCGCAGCATCACCGCGGTGGCGCGCTTCGTGCCGCATCTGCAGCGTGAAAGCGGCCACACGCGCCTGCTG
>JBASTF010000566.1:0-1522 GCA_049274755.1 Rubrivivax sp.
CTCGTGGCCAGCGCCCGTTTGGCGGTGGCGGCCGCAGCGTCGGCGTCGCGCAGCGCAAACAGCTGTTCGGCGGCGTTGCTCAGCACGCTGCCGGCACGTGCATCGTCGCCGAAACGCTCGGCAAAACGCAGCGCGCTGGCGACCGCGCTGCGCTGCAGCTCGGTTGTGGCCGGCTGCGCGGCATAGCTCAGCAGCGCGCTGTAGCCGGCATCGGCGGCGCGGGGGTGCTGCTCGTAGCCGTAGGCCACCTGCTCGAACTCGACGGCGGCTTCGGCCGGGCGTTTGTCGTCGGACAGCAGCTCGGCCAGCAGGAAGTGGTTCTGCGGCGTGGCGGTGTCGGTGGGGAAGGAGGCCAGCCACAGCCGGTACCAGCGCACGGCTTCCTGCACGTCGGCCGCGCTCTTGCTCTTCTGCGCCAGCGCATGGTGGTGGCGCGCCAGCTCGGTGAGGTGGGCCTTCACCAGCGGCTGCGCCTGCTGCCAGCCTTCGGGGTTGGCGCGGCGGAACTCGCTGGCGACGCCGTAACGCGCCACGTAGTCGCGTTTGGCGTCCAGCGCCAGCGTCGCGAAGCCGGTGCTTTCGTAGGTGGCGATCACCCGCGACAGCAGCACCGGCGCCTTCGCATGCAGCGGGCGCTGGCGGGCAAACGCGGCGAAGGTGTCGGCGGCGTCCTTGATGCGTTCCTGCCGCAGGTACAGCTCGCCCAGTTGTTCGTAGACCTGGTGCTCGTAGACCAGGCGTGTGCCGTTGCCGCCCACCAGCGGCGCGATGCTGGCCGCACCCTGCAGGTTCGCCAGCGCGATGCTGGTGACGCGGAACGTGTCGTCGACGAGCTCGCGGTCGGCACGCGACAGTTCCACGCCCGGCGTGCCGAGCTTGGCGTCGAGCACACCGAAAAAGGGCTGCAGCGCGTCGTCCAGCCGGCCCAGCTTGAACAGCGACCAGCCCTGCATGTACAGCGCACGTTCCTGGTAGGGCGTGGCCTGGCCGCTGATGGGCAAATGTGGCTCTGCCACTTTGCCCGTCTCCCCTCGGGGGGCGGCCGGCAGAGCCGGCCTGGGGGCACTGTTCAGCACCGTGGCATAGGCGGCTTCGGCAGCGGCGTACTGGCGTGTGGCGAACAGCAGTTCGCCGCGGCGGAACTGGGCCTCGTCGGCATAGGCCGTGCCGGGGTGCTGCTGCACCAGCTGCGTCAGCGTTTTCAGCGCCACTTCCAGCGCGCCGCCTTGTTCGTGGGCACGGGCCAGCTGGTACAGCACACGGTCGTTGCCGGGGCTGTTGGGGAAGTTCCTGAGGTAGTCCTCGTAGCGGGCGATGGCGGCCTTGTAGTCGGGCTCGGCGCCATCGGCCAGGCGGCGGTCGGCGCCGTCCATCTCCAGGTCGCCGAGGCGGCGCATCGCCTCCGGCCGCTGCGGCGCCTGCGGCGCGGCAGCCAGGAACTCGCGGTAGGCGGCGATGGTGCGCTGCTCGTCGTCGACGGCCAGTGTGTCGCTTTTCACCGCGACGCTGCGCCCGGCGAGGC
>JBASTF010000567.1:0-3571 GCA_049274755.1 Rubrivivax sp.
GCCGGGCAGCGAAGCCTGGGTGGCCGTGCTGCCCGACAGCCGCTACGACGCCGCGCCGCTGCAGCCCGGGCAGCGGGTGGCGATGCGCTGGCCCGATGCCGATGCACATGCCCTCGAGGCCTGACCACGACCCTTTTTTGCCAGGAGAGACAGACACCATGAACACCCGTCGCCAACTGCTGAAGACCGCCGGCGCCGCCGGCATCGGCCTTGCCGGTTTCCCCTACGTGCACGCGCAGGAGAAGATCACGCTGCGCTACCTGGGCACGGCGGTGAACCAGGACAAGAAGATCGCCGAGAAGTTCGAGGCCGACACCGGCATCAAGATCCAGTACGTCGCGGTGACCACCGACGACGTGACCAAACGCGCGGTGACGGCGCCGAACTCGTTCGACCTCATCGACACCGAGTACTTCAGCCTGAAGAAGATCATCCCGACGGGCAACCTGCTGGGCATCGACACCAAGCGCATCAAGAACGCCGACAAGATCACGTCGCTGTTCACGAAGGGCGAGGTCGCCGGCAAGAAGGTCGGCGACCAGGGCACCGCGCCGAAGAAGGTGATGTACCTGCCCAAGGCCGACGCCAAGACCTTCAGCGCGACGCCGACGCAGTTCATGACGCTGATCCCGACGGTCTACAACGCCGACACGCTGGGCATCCGCCCCGACCTGATCAAGCGCCCGATCGACAGCTGGAAGGAGTTGCTGAACCCCGAGTTCAAGGGCAAGGCGGCGATCCTGAACATCCCGTCGATCGGCATCATGGACGCGGCGATGGTCGTGGAAGCCTCGGGCCTCTACAAGTACCCCGACAAGGGGAACATGACGAAGAAGGAAATCGACCTGACGATCAAGACGCTGATCGAGGCCAAGAAGGCCGGCCAGTTCCGCGCGCTGTGGAAGGACTTCAACGAAAGCGTGAACCTGATGGCCAGCGGCGAGGTCGTCATCCAGAGCATGTGGAGCCCGGCCGTGACCGCGGTGCGTACCAAGGGCATCGCCTGCACCTTCCAGCCACTGAAGGAAGGCTACCGCGCCTGGGCCGCCGGTTTCGGCATCCCGAAGGGCCTGGCTGGCAAGAAGGCCGACGCCGCCTACGAGTTCATCAACTGGTTCCTCGACGGCTGGGCTGGCGCCTACCTGAACCGTCAGGGCTACTACAGTGCCGTGCTGGAAACGGCCAAGGCCAAGATGGAAGCCTACGAGTGGGCCTACTGGATGGAAGGCAAGGCCGCCACGCAGGACATCAAGAGCCCGAACGGCGACGTGCTGGCCAAGGCCGGCGCCACACGCGACGGCGGCAGCTACGAGCAGCGCATGGGCGGCATCGCCTGCTGGAATGCCATCATGGACGAAAACGTCTACATGGTGCAGAAGTGGAACGAGTTCGTCGCTGCGTGATGGCCCCCCGCCGTAGCGCCTGCGGCGCTCCCCCCCAGGGGGGCGCCGCCAGTGGACCGGCAGAGCCGGATCCACGGCGTCCGCTTGAAAGACGCCGCAGCCTGCGGCCGGTGGCGTGAAGCGCTCGGCGGTCGCCTGGCTGCAGGCCGCGCCCTTGGCTGCGGTGTTTGTCGTCTTTTTCCTGGTGCCGCTGGTGCTGATCGTCACGGTCAGCTTCTGGCGCGCCACCGACTACGAACTGATCCCGGCCCTCACGCTGCAGTCCTACCTGGACCTGCTGAGCCCGGTGACGCTGCAGACCTATTTGTCGACGCTGAAGTTCAGTGTCCTGACCTGGCTGCTGACGCTGCTGATTGGCTTCACCGTCGCGTATTTCCTGGCCTTCCATGTGCACAGCACGCTGTGGCAGACGGTGCTGTTCATCCTGTGCACGGTGCCGTTCTGGACCAGCAACGTCATCCGCATGGTGAGCTGGATTCCTCTGCTCGGCCGCAATGGCCTGGTGAACGACGCGCTGCTGGCCACCGGCCTGGTGCAGCAGCCGGTGGAGTGGCTGCTGTTTTCCAGCTTCTCGGTGACGCTGGCCTTTGTGCACCTGTACACGATGTTCATGATCGTGCCGATCTTCAACAGCATGATGCGCATCGACCGCGCGCTGATCGAGGCCGCGCGCGACAACGGCGCTTCGGCCTGGCAGACGGTGTGGCATGTCGTCGTGCCGCTGTGCAAGACCGGCATCATCATCGGCAGCATCTTCGTCATCGCGCTGGTGATGGGCGACTTCATCACCGTCGGCGTGATGGGCGGCCAGCAGATCGCCTCGGTCGGCAAGACCATCCAGGTGCAGGCTGGCGTGCTGCAGTTCCCGGCGGCGGCGGCCAATGCCGTGGTGCTGCTGCTGGTGGTGCTGATGATGATCTGGGCGCTGATGCGCCTGGTGGACCTGCGCAAGGAGCTCTGAGATGCGGCAGCGCTCCCCGGGCTTCTACGTGCTGGCCGGCTTCTTCGCCGCCTTCGTGCTGTTCCTCTACGGCCCGATGTTCGCGATCGTCGTGCTCAGCTTCCAGGGCCCCGAGGGCGGGCTGACCTTCCCGTTGCGCGGGGTCTCGCTGCACTGGTTCCACAAGCTCTGGGAAGGCATCGGCGTCGTCGACATCGGTGCTGCGTTCCGGCGTTCGCTGGCGCTGGGCGCGGCGGTGATGTTGCTGACGGTGCTGCTGTCGCTGGCCGCCGGCCTGGCCTACCGCAAGAAGCTGCCGGGCGGCACACCGCTGTTCTACGTCGTCGTGGCCAGCCTCATCATGCCGTCCATCATCGTCAGCCTGGGCATCGGGCTGATGTTCCGGCTGTTCGATGGTGGCATCAAGCTGCTGCTGGAAGCCCATGCGCCGTCGCTGCTGGAAGACTACGGCAGCGCGCTGGGCCTGTTCACCTCGGCGCTGGGGGCCCAGCTCACCTGGACGCTGCCGTTTGGCCTGCTGATCATGTTCGCGGTGTTCAACCGCTTCAACCCGGCCTACGAAGAGGCGGCACGCGACCTCGGCGCGACGCCGTGGCAAAGCCTGCGCCACGTCGTGCTGCCGCTGGTCGGGCCCAGCCTGGTGGGTGTGGGCATGTTCGGCTTCACGCTGAGCTGGGACGAGATCGCACGTTCGTCGCAGGCCATGGGCGACGTGAACACGCTGCCGCTGGAACTGCAGGGGCTGACGACGACGGTGACGACGCCGGTGATCTACGCGCTGGGCACGGTGACGACCATCGTCTCGCTGGCCGTGATGGGGCTGACGCTGGCCCTGGTCTGGCTGTGGCGGCGCCGAACACGCCGATGACAACCGCCACCGATCGCGTCTACCGTGCCGTGCACGCCGCGATCGTCGAACACCGGCTGGCGCCCGGCACGCGCCTGCGCGAGGCCGAACTGGCCGCGGGCTTCTCCGTCTCGCGCACCGTCGTGCGCCAGGCCTTGCAGCGCCTGGCCGCCGACCACGTGGTCGAACTCAAGCACAACCACGGCGCGATGGTCACGCAGCCCTCGCGCGAGCAGGCGGCCCAGGTCTTCGACGCGCGGCGGGTGCTCGAATGCGAGGTGGCACGGCGGCTGGCCGGGCGGCTGTCGGCCGGGGACCAGGCGGCGCTGCAGGCCATCGTCGCGCAGGAAGACGCAGCCG
>JBASTF010000568.1:0-2028 GCA_049274755.1 Rubrivivax sp.
CCCGCGCCAGCGGCAGCGCGCGGCCGGCCACCTGCAGCTGGCCGCCGCTGGCCTGCGCCGGCAGGAAGTTCATGCCCGGGCTGCCGATGAAGTGGCCGACGAAGGTGTGCGCGGGCCTCTCGAACAAGGCATCGGCCGAGCCCACCTGCACCGCGCGGCCGCGTGTCATCACCAGCACCTGTTCGGCAAAGGTCAGCGCCTCGACCTGGTCGTGTGTGACGTAGATCAGCGTCAGCTTCAGCTCGTGGTGGATCTGCTTCAGCTTGCGCCGCAACTGCCACTTCAGGTGCGGGTCGATCACCGTCAGCGGTTCGTCGAACAGCACGGCCGCGACGTCGCTGCGCACCAGGCCGCGGCCGAGGCTGATCTTCTGCTTCTGGTCGGCCGCCAGGTTGGCGGCACGCTGGTCGAGCTGGTGGCTCATCTCCAGCATCTCGGCGATCTGGCCGACACGGGCCTGGATCTGCGCGGCCGGCACACCGCGGTTCTTCAACGGGAAGGCCAGGTTCTGGGCCACCGTCATCGTGTCGTAGATCACAGGGAACTGGAACACCTGGGCGATGTTGCGCTGCTGCGGTGTCGTTCGCGTGACGTCGCGGCCATCGAACATCACCGTTCCCTGCGAGGGCACCAGCAGGCCCGACATGATGTTCAGCATCGTCGTCTTGCCGCAGCCCGAGGGGCCGAGCAGCGCATAGGCGCCGCCGTCGCGGAAGCTCATCTTCAGCGGCAGCAGGGCGTAGTCGGCGTCCGTCTTCGGGTTGGCCTTGTACGCGTGCGCGAGATCGAGGTCGATGCGGGCCATCGTTCAAGCCCTCCGTTGCGGTGCCACGAGCAGGGCGCCCTGCGCGTCGAAGACATAGGCCTGGGCCGGGTCCAGGTGCAGCGTGACCGCGGCACCGAGCTCGAAGAAGTGCACGCCGGTGAGCTGGGCCACGAGTTCGCCGACGGCCGTTTCGACGTGCACGAAGGTGTCCGAGCCCGAGATCTCGGCCAGCTCCACACGGCCCGGCAGCACCACGTCGCCAGGGCGTGGCGCCACACGTAGCGCCGCGGCCCGCACGCCAATCGTCAAGGCCTTCGACGCCGCGACCGGCAGAGGAATGTTCAACGCCGGGCCGGCCTTCAACTGCGCGCCGAGCGACACCGCATCGGCAGCGATCAGGTTCATCGGCGGGTCGCTGAAGGCCCGTGCCACACGCAGCGACTTCGGTGCATGGAAGACCTCGGCCGTGGGCCCGTACTGCAGCAGTTCGCCGGCGTCCATCACCGCGGTGTAGCCGCCCAGCAGCAAGGCTTCGCCGGGCTCGGTGGTGGCATAGACCACGGTGCTGTCGCCGCTGGCGAACAGCTGGGCCAGTTCCTCGCGCAACTCCTCGCGCAGCTTGTAGTCCAGGTTCACCAGCGGTTCGTCCAGCAGCATCAGCGGCGCCGCCTTGGCCAACGCCCGCGCCAGTGCCACACGCTGCTGCTGGCCGCCGGACAGCTCGGCCGGCAGCCGTTCGAGGAAGGGCTCGATGTGCAGCTTGGCGGCGAGTTCGTGCACACGGCGCTGCACGTCCTTCTCGCCACGCAGCTTCAGCGGCGACGCGATGTTGTGGAACACCGTCATCGACGGGTAGTTGATGAACTGCTGGTAGACCATCGCGACATTGCGCTCGCGCACGCCGACGCCGGTGACGTCGCGGCCGTCCACCAGCACTTGGCCGCTGCTGGGTTTGTCCAGCCCGGCCATCAGCCGCATCAGGCTGGTCTTGCCGGCCTGCGTGGCACCCAGCAGCACGGTCACGGCACCGGGCTGCGGCGCCAGGCTGGTGTCGTACAGCCAGGTGGCAGCGCCGACCTGGCGCGTGATGTGGTCCAGCGTCAGTTGCATGCCAGGGCCTTGTGGGCGGGTGCGTGGTTGCTCATCCAGTCGGCGACACGGCGGCGCTGGGCTTCGTCGAAATGCAGGCCCAGCTTGCTGCGCCGCCACAGCACGTCGTCGGCCGTCGTCGCCCACTCTTCGCGGCACAGGTACTGCAGCTC